>NZ_JAFLQW010000641.1 GCF_017313335.1 Phormidium pseudopriestleyi FRX01
CCTATTTAGAATAAAACTGGATTCACCATCCAGAACCCAGGCGAACCCTGATTTACTCTGCCGAAACTTTTTCCAGAGTTTCTTCCAACGCCAGAGAAGAAATCGGCACTTCCTCCACCGTGGGCAACTTTTCCAAAGTTAGGCGAGACTGACTCGACCCGGAAAGTCGCTTCAAAAGCTTGGGTTTTGGGTCATGAAGGAGATAGATAATCACATCTCCCGGTTGCCATGCATCGGTGGCTGAGACCACCAAAAGTTGTTGTTTTCGTTCGATTAATAAGGGGACCAAATCCCCAGAGCGAATTAAGGCTTGCAAATGGGCTTGTTGAAAAGCACAACTAGGCTCCTTGAGTACGGTTTCTCCTAACTTGACCTGAGAATCATTGAGATACTCGTTCCAAGTTTTCAGTTGCAGTTCGGGGATAAAAGCGTGCTGAATTTTAGTCGCTTTACTCCCGGCTTTATTCCCTTGTGGATCTTGAGGAAACAAGGCTAAAACCCGAGGTGGGGAAAACTCTTCAGCGGTGCGTTGCGCCAAGACGCGATTCACCTCTCCATTGCTAGTCATGGCCAGGAAGGTCCCCATCGATGCCAGTCCTGCTTCTTCAAGCACTTCGGTATCTAGGGCCGAGCTTAAAAAGACGGGCAAATCTTCTCGTTCGGCTTGCTCACAGGCTTCGGGATTGGTATCCAGAATTACCACGGATTCACCCCGTTCTTTAAAGAGTCGGGCAATTAAGCGGCTTAAGGGATTGGAACCGACAATCACGGCACCGGTGGCTTTGGTGGACATCAGACCCAAAATTTTGGCGACAGAACGGGCGGTAAGACCTTGCAAAACCACGGTCAAAATAATCGTGAGGAAGACGAGGGCTTTGATGGAGTCTCCCCCGTTAATGCCGCGATCGGTGAGTAAAATCGAAAACAAAGAGGCGACGGAAGCCGAAACAATTCCTTTGGGACCAATCCAGCTTACAAATAATTTCTGACGCCAGTTGAGTCCACTGTTGATGGTGCAAAGCCAAACATTAATGGGACGCACCAGAAACATCAGAATCGCCACGGTGACTAAACTCCCCCAACCTAGGGCGATCACACTGGCGATCGACAGATCTGCGGCTAGGAGGATAAACAACACGGAAACGGCCAAAATGGTCAGTTGACCTTTAAACCGGCGCAGCAGTCTTTCATCTGGCACATCAGAAGCTCGCAGGACAATGCCTGCGACTACGGTTGCCATCAGTCCAGACTCCCCTCGGATCTCTTGAGCCAGACCGAACAAGCCCCAGAGTCCGGCTAAAACCACTAGATTTTTCAGGTCCTCAGAGAGAAAATGGGCGCGTTTGAGGAAATATCCCAGCATCCAACCGCCCAAAGCCCCGATCGCACTGCCTATCCCCAGACGAATTGACAATCCGGCAATCAACCGCAGGGGGTCAGCATCGCCATTTAAAATCACATCCAGGACTAAGACGGCCAGAATTGCCCCAACCGGATCAATGAGTACCCCTTCGCCTTCGAGCAATGCGGCCACGGAACGCTCGACCTCGACCTGTTTGAGTAAGGGTCCGATGACGGTGGGTCCGGTAACGACGACTAAGGCGGCATATAAAAATGAGATGGACCAGGGAAATTCACTGAACGCATGAGCGGCAATGCCACCCCCAATCAGGGTGACTAGGGTGCCAATGGTGACGAGGTTCCGCAGACTACCGGAGACTTTATCCAGTTCTTTCAGTTCGAGGTTCAGACCCCCCTCAAACAAGATTAAGGCGACGGAAAGGCTAACAATGACTTCGAGTCCATCTCCTAGGAGGCTCGGATGCAGTAAGCCGAAACCATCCGGACCCAAGAGAATACCGAACAGCAGCAAAAAGACGATACCTGGAATTTTCAGGTAGTCCGCCAAAACTTGAGCTCCGATCCCTGCAATGACCGTTAAGACAATCAGCAGGGTAATATCAAAAGGCATTTCCATAGGATTGTGTTATAAGAGCGAACGAGCTTTCGGTGATTTGGCCCGCTCGTCAAATGAGGATGATATAGGTTGTCCTTGAAGGGGCCAGCTTTCAACGGGGCGATCGCTCCGAATAAAACAGCGATATCCGGCTGAATAAAGGACAATGTTTGGAGCAATTCTGTTTGTAGGCACCAAGGGGGCAAACTTCTATCCTCAAAGCCGGTTCCGGAGGCGGGGAATTGATTTGAGTCGAGTTGAGGGCAACCTTCAAACCGGCGGATGGGATGGGCTTTTTGACAAAGAAAAACCCTTAAATTGGATTTAGAGTTAGATATTGACCACCAGGATATCACATCGGTTGGGTTTTCTGGCAAGGGATTAGGATCCTGGGTCAATTTAGCCCGGGTTGGAGGCCAGCCATCACCCAAGTCTCCTAGGGTGAGTTCAAACCCACAGCGATCGCCCCCTCAGAGAGACCAAGGGGGCAACAGAAGGGGCTACGGCTAAGTTTACAGAACACCCGTCGCCGAAACCAACCCTGGAGCATCCAGACTGGTAATTCCGGGGCCTTTATTCTTCGGTAAAGCTGCGATCGACACTCGACAGAAACACAGGTTCCACCCGAATGCCCAAGATCGTAGCGGGTCGCACGACCATATACTCTCCTTGAGCTGTTTTGATCGGCACGTTGATAAACTCTTTTCCGTCGGAGTTGGGGACCAATACCCCTTGATACCATTTCTGGAACTCTTGGATCGTGGAAAAACGCACCTGTTCCTTGTGTCCACCCTCGATCAGGAGGGAAACGCCTATATAATCTGGGGTTCTCGGCATACGGCAAGAATTATCCTCAAAGCACCGAGATTATTTTGACACTCTTAGGGCTAAAGCCACTGAGATTCTACTGACAGAGTTAGATTAAGGATACTACCTAAATCTAATCTCGTTACGACCGTCAAACGCCGTCTACTTAGTCACCAAAATCCAGGAAATTGGTTGGGAGCTACTTTGAGCGTTTCTA
>NZ_JAFLQW010000172.1 GCF_017313335.1 Phormidium pseudopriestleyi FRX01
AACAACAACGTCACAGGGCGGAGTCAGCAGAAGCACGTCTGCGGGAATTGGAGGCTCGTTTGCGGGAACTAGAGGGCGATCGCCGTCCTGAAGGGTAAGATAATCTGGTTCTGGACGGTGCAACGGTTTCGCCTCTGTGAACTGTTCTGAGGGTTAGGGGCGGATCCGAGGAGTTTGCCCGGGTTGGAGAGGGCGAGGAATCGGGGAGAGTTAGCTAGATCACCCCACAAGCCCTAACTTTAGCCGGCTAAAATCACGGCAAGTGAGGCAAAATAGCTAACTCTGATTAGCCATTGTAGCGCAAATTTGTGAAAAACTTGTGAGCCCGGGGAAAAATATACCAGGAGGGTATAGAGTCAACTCTCGCCTATTTCCCTGTACCAACCTGCCGCTATTCTCCCTAAAATCCGTGCAGGTCATAGAATGATTCTTAACCTAAATGGGGTGCATATTTTTTCACCAGGCTTTCTAAATCTTCCCCCTCATCTAAATCAATCCAATCGTCAACTGAGCCGCGAAAGCACCACCGTTGTACCCCGAAACTCTTCGAGTTTTTTCTTTTAAGAAATCGCATCATGGGGCCATAAGTGAGAAGAGACTCCAGCCGATTTGAATCCACCTCTTGACCTCGTAATGAGCTTAAGATTTCCGACAGCTTTTCGACATCTTGATCCGCAAGATAGATGACTAGACTTTTGTCTTTAACATCGATGATAAAGTTCTTAACTTTACTGTATTTTTTAATCCCCTGATCCACAATTTCCAATTCGCGATCGCTAAACACCTTGGGCAGTATTTTCCGCAAATAGACTTGACAATTGGGATTTTCATAAATTTCAAATCCCTCGGAAATTGAATCGATTAAATTTCCCTCGGTTTTTAGGGAAAAATAATACTTAGGCTTGCCGGTTTTAGTTGTGCCTTGGTGCAGAATGTAGGTTTGGCTTCGCCGATTGGTATATTGAAGTGCCATATTTAGACTCTGAACAGGAAACGATTAATGGATGATTCTATCACTGATTACTGATGGGAGTCGGGGTATTTCGATGGTCTTCCTATTCCCCATCCAACCAGTTCTCGATTTCTTCCGCTAACCAGGTACACTCTTCCTCGGTGAGTTTTCGTCCGGTGTTTCCAAAGGCATATTGTTGATAATAACCGGGTCGGGGTCCGGCGGTGAGGGCGACTCCCATGACAAATTTTTTATTGTCGTAGAAGATAGAAGCGGTTTGAATCTGGGCGGTGACGCCGAGTTGACGGCGATAGGTAAATCCTAGTCGCTTTTGCTGGATCTCAAAGGTGTTGCGATCGCGTTCTATACAGACGATGGTTCGCTCAAAATATTCGCTCAAACAGGCAACCATCCCCAGGGGAATTAAAATCGGCAGGATGACGGTTGCCACTTGGAGGACTAATGACAACAGGGACAAGGAACCAATGCCGATTAACAGATACACTAACACCTGGGCAATGATATCTGAAGTGCTGAGATTATCTCGCAAGGAGGCGATCGTGCGTTCGATCAGGTTTAACCCCCGTTGCCACAGGTTTAAGCTCCAGGTGAGGACTTTTAAGCCCGGTTCGGGGAGGATGATTTCTAGTTTTTGGGGGGTTTTGCGGAGTTGAACCGGGGTGATGTCCGGTTGATAAAAGGGGGCGTTTTCGGTGGAGAGGGTGGCGACTCCGTTGAGGGCGGCGATCGCCTCGGTTGCGGTGGGATAGCGATTATCCACCTGGGTTTGTGTGAGGGTTTGTAACCAACTGATTAAATACGGGCTGAATTTGGGACTGAGGCGATCGCCAAATTCCAGTTGCAAGTTCTTTTGCAATAAGTCGGCAGGGGGTACGCCGGTGAGGAGGTGAACCAAGGTGGCACCGAGGGCATATAAATCCGATGCCGGGACCGTCTGTCCCCCAAATTGTTCTAACGGAGTATAGCCATAAGTGCCAACTACGGTAAAGCTGCGTCCGGGGGTGAGGATATTCCGGTCCTGGGCGGCCCCGAAATCCACTAAATAAATTTCGTTGTCTTCTCCTAATATAATATTGCTCGGTTTAATATCCCGGTGGAGTACGGGAGGATTTAACTCATGGAGATAACATAAGATATTCAACAGGGCCGTAGCTATCTGCTCACCTTCCTCCTCGGTAAACCGCCTGCCGCGATCGAGCCAGTCCTGAAGGGATACACCAGGGATATACTCCTGAACTAACCCAGACCACAGAGTCCCATCATCGATCGCAAAATAATCCCGATAGCGAGGAATACGCGGGTGGGCTAAATTTTGGAGGACCTTCGCCTCCCGTTCAAACAGCTTAAGATTTTCCCAAGCTTTCGCACCTCCCCAGACGAGCAACTTCACCACCACGAGTTCCTCCGTGGTCAAATCCACCGCTAACCAGGTCTCCCGGGTCGGGTTATCATTTAGCTGCTGTTGCAGTTGATACCGTTCTTGTAATACCGCCCCTATTTCCGGCATATTGTCACAATCCAACCTGGACTAACTTGATTGTTCCCCTCTCTAGGGTAGCAATTCTTGCTCCCTGATGGAAGGGGTTCGGGGTTGAGGAGCTTTTCCATCAGGGATTTTCCGGGATGCGGGATAGCTCTCCTGGGGTCAAGGGTTAACCTTCCCCTGGAGACTCCCCGGAAAACCGCCTCAATGAGGCCCATTAAAGCAATCAGGGCAGTTGAGGCGGTTTTCCGGGGTGGATGAGACATTAAATAGAGAGAATCGGAGGGTTGAAGGGCAGCGTTGTGGAGCGAAAAGGGCGATAAAAGCCAGTTTAGTGAGGAAGGGGGAACAGAAGTCAAGTGATTAGGATAACATTTGGTCTGATTAATCCTGGAAAATTCCCCCGGATTTTCCCGGGAAGCCGAGGTTCTCACAATAGGGAAATCCCCGGAGGTTGACGGCGTAGGGATTCCACTGTCGGATCAATTTGACCCCTTCAGGAGGAAGGGGACTCCTTAACATCAAGAAATAAACAACCCCTGGGATGTTAAAGCAATCTAAATATTCTTTTAACAAAGTTGCTGCTCTTGGCGGGAGAGAATAAGGTAGAATAATTCAAATCAGCTAAAAAGCTAAGAAATCAAGAGCAAAATCCAATTGTCATAAAACGTTCAAAAAAAGATTTTAAAACTTGTCGAATTTTGAAAATCTGATGTATGATTTACATGGAAAGTGAAAAACAAAGAAGTTTAACTTTCTAACACGCTTAAAGACCAGCATCAGGTAACAGGAGTAGGATATATGGTTTCTACAGCTCCAGAAAAAAAATCAGCCAAAGGTTCCAAAGAAACACAGTTTGTACTTGTTTTTGAAGAAGTCGGTTTAGCAGATTTAGGCTTAGTGGGGGGGAAAAACTCCTCATTAGGGGAAATGATCCAAGAGCTTAAATCGAAGGGAGTCAACGTCCCCACCGGCTTTGCCACCACTGCTCATGCCTATCGGTACTTTATCGAGAAAGCGGGGTTAGAGCAGAAATTACGGACCTTGTTTGCGGATCTGGATCTCAACGACGTCAACAATCTGCGGGAGCGGGGCAAGCAAGCGAGGGCAATGGTGATGAATACGCCATTTCCGAAAGAATTAGACGATGCGATCGCAGCGGCTTACCTGAAATTGTGCGAAAGCTATGGTTCGAATACTGAATTCTGCAAACGCTTTGGTCCAGAGTATCAAGAAGTGTGCGAAAAATTCAGCAGCGATCTGGATGTAGCCGTTCGTTCTAGCGCTACTGCCGAAGACTTACCTGATGCGAGTTTTGCCGGACAACAGGAAACCTACCTGAACGTCCACGGCGTCAAAGGTGTGCTGGAATCGTGTCATAAGTGCTTCGCGTCCTTATTTACCGATCGCGCCATCTCCTATCGCCATCAATATGCCTCCAAGCGTCCCGACTTTGACGAATTCAGCGTCGCGCTTTCTGTAGGTGTCCAAAAAATGGTTCGTTCTGACTTAGCCAGTTCCGGCGTCATGTTCTCCATCGACACGGAAACCGGCTTCAAGAATGCCGCCTTAGTCACCGCCGCTTATGGTTTAGGGGAAAACGTCGTCCAAGGTGCCGTCAACCCTGACGAATACTTTGTCTTCAAACCGACCCTCAAAGAAGGCAAACGCCCAATCCTCGAAAAACGCCTGGGCAGTAAAGAAATCAAAATGGTGTATGACGTAGGCGGGTCGAAACTGACGAAAAACGTCCCAGTTTCCATCCCTGAACGCGATCAATACTGTATCAATGATGATGAAATTCTCACCTTAGCGAAATGGGCTTGCATCATCGAAGACCACTACAGCGAATCCCGGGGCAAATATACCCCGATGGACATTGAGTGGGCCAAAGATGGGATTACTGGCGAACTCTTCATCGTGCAAGCACGTCCAGAAACCGTCCAATCCCAAAAAGCCGGAAACATCATCCGCAACTTCAAACTCCAAGGCACCAGTGACGTTGTGATTCGGGGTCGTGCCGTCGGCGAAATGATCGGCCAAGGTAAAGCTCGTGTCATCTTAGATGTGCACAATCTCGACTTGTTCAAACAGGGTGAAGTCTTAGTCACCAACAAGACGGACCCGGATTGGGAACCGATCATGAAAAAAGCGAGTGCGATCGTCACCAACCAAGGGGGACGGACTTGCCACGCTGCGATTATTGCCCGGGAAATGGGGATTCCAGCCATCGTCGGTTGCGGAACCGCCACCAAAGACATCAAGAGTGGTCAAGAGGTCACCGTATCCTGTTCTGAAGGGGAAGAAGGCAAAGTTTACGAGGGTTTAGTTCCCTTCGAGATTCTGGAAACGGCGATCGACAACCTGCCAAGTACCAAGACTAAAATATTGATGAACGTCGGCAACCCAGAAGAAGCCTTCGGTTTATCTTCTATCCCCTGCGATGGCGTTGGTTTAGCCCGGTTTGAGTTCATCATCGCCAACCACATCAAAGCTCACCCCTTGGCCTTGATTCACTTCGACACCCTCGAAGATCAAGCCGTCAAGAAAGAAATTGCTGAACTGACGAAACAGTATTCGCACAAACCGGACTTCTTCGTAGACAAACTGGCTCATGGGATTGGCACGATCGCCGCTGCCTTCTATCCCAAGCCCGTGGTTGTCCGGATGTCTGACTTCAAGAGCAACGAATATGCCAACCTCTTAGGCGGTAAGCAATTCGAGCCGCAAGAAGAAAACCCCATGATCGGCTGGCGGGGTGCTTCTCGTTACTACGACCCCAACTATACCGAAGCCTACGGGTTAGAGTGCGTCGCCCTCAAACGGGTCCGGGACGACATGGGTTTGACCAACGTCATTCCGATGATTCCCTTCTGCCGCACCCCAGACGAAGGTCGCAAAGTGATAGAGACGATGGAAAAATATGGTCTCAAACGCGGCGAAAATGGACTGCAAGTCTATGTGATGTGCGAAATCCCCAGTAACGTCATTCTGGCGGAACAATTCGCCGAAGTCTTCGACGGCTTCTCCATCGGTTCCAATGACTTGACCCAGCTCACTTTGGGTCTGGACCGTGACTCTTCCTTAGTGGCTCACATCTTTGATGAACGCAACCAAGCGGTTAAAGATATGGTGGCAATGGTCATCAAAACCGCTAAGAAAACC
>NZ_JAFLQW010000183.1 GCF_017313335.1 Phormidium pseudopriestleyi FRX01
ACATTCCCAGTTCCTGCCTGGAGGGTGAGTTGATGAGTTCCGTTCACCGTTCGCTGAAAGGTGATATTCCCCTCACCGGGTCCTGTATTCAATGTGACATCGGCAGCGAGTTTGACATTGCCATCCAGGACAATATCGGTCCCGTCAGTTTCAATTCCGGCAGCGAGTTCAATGTCGTTGGCAAAAAAGGTGAAATCAGCCCCCAGGTTGCCGCGTAGCAGTCCTAATAAGGAGATAATTCCGTTGCCGCTTTGGAAGAAAAAGGACTGGTTAGACAGGGTGAGTGGGGCGATGGAGATTAACCCGGTACTATCAACCCGCCCGATGGTAATTTGTGTGAATCCCGGTTGAAATAGATTCAGTTCGGCGAGGGAGAGGTTCAGGGCATTATTGCTAGATGTTCCCCCAATTTGAATAGTGCGATCGCTAGAACCGGGGGATAAAAATGCCAACCCAGTCCCACTAATTACACCGCCAAACTGCATCTCGTTGGCAGTTAGACTCAAATTGCCTGTCCCAGCGTTGAGAGTATTATTAAAGGAGAGACTGCCCGTTCCAGCGGAGATTTCTGGGTTGCCCGTTAAGGTAATGGGGCTATTAAAACTTATATTTTGGTTGGTAGTGGTGAGATTATTTCCCAGGATGACGGATCCGGTTCCGGTTTGGGAAAACAATCCGGCAAGATTTACTAATCCAGCAAGGTTGAGGGTTCCGCTATTGTTAATCGCCAGCGTTCCTCCAGCAGTGGTGTTGACAGTATTTAGGGTGATGTTACTGCCGGTGAGATTTATTCCCCCGCTACCGACGTTTAAATTAGCGGTTTCCAGGATTCCCCCGGCGATCGTCAGTTGAGTTAAGGGGAAAATACCCCCGAGGGTTTGAGTGAACCGCACATTTCCGGTTCCTGCTGTCAGAGTCAGGGGAAAAGTTCCATCCACTGCCCCGGCGAAGTTAATCGGACCATTGCCAATCTGGGTATTGATGGTTACCGGGGATGCCAGGGTAGTGGGTGCATTCACCGTCACCCCATTGATGCCCTGGGTGGTAATATTCCCGGTGAGTTGGGCAGTGTTGGTACTATTAAGGGTGAGGGAGGAGATGGGGGTAATATTTCCGATCGCCGGGAGGGTAACCGTCCCATTTCCGGAAGTCACGGTTAGGGGAAAGTTGCCATTGACTGCCCCGGTTAAGGCTACTGTCCCATTGCCGGTACTACTATTAAGGGTGACGGGTCCCGTTAAATTAATTCCTCCAGTTCCGGCGATCGTCACTCCATCCGGACCATTGGTGGTAATGGCATTCCCCAGGGTAGCAATCCCTCCGGTAGTTACCGTGAGTGAGGATAATGGCGTAATATCTCCCACTGCCCCAGATAAGGCAACGGTTCCATTGGTGGAAGTCACTGTCAGGGGTTGTGCGCCATTTGCCCCCGCTAAGGTAATGCCGCCGTTTCCCGATTGAATGGTGGTGGGAACAGTTAAGGATAAATTAGCACTAGAAATCGCGCCATTGCCATCTATCCGCCCAATTGTCAGGGAAGTAAATCCTTGGAATGCAGCTAAATCAGCAGCAGTAATATCTAATGTTCCCACACCGATTTCCGTGGCATCGCCCAAGGCGACTGGGGTATTGACGTTAGCGGGTTGCAGGGTAAGTAATCCGGTTCCCGTTACAGTTCCGCCAAAACTGAGTTCATCCCCGGTTAAGGTGAGGTTGCCCGGAGTGGTGACATTGTTTCCATAGACTTGTCCCACTGCCCCAGTCGTGGTAACATTCCCATTGAGTTGAGTTGTTCCCCCAGCATTCGTCGTCAGACTGGTGGCATTGATGGGTCCGCCAAACTGGGTAATCCCGGTACTATTCGCCGTTAAATCCCCGATTGGGGTGACCCCGCCAATTTCTCCGGTGATGCTAATCTCCCCAATTCCCGCATCTAAGGTTAGGGATTGATTCCCATTCACCTGTCCGGTGAGGGTAATTTCACCATCCCCTGAAGTGAGGATAACGGGATTGAGTCCCAATGTGACATCTCCCTGAATGGCGATCGGTTGGTTCACCGTGGTGAGATTAGAATTGAGAGTGGTTGCACCTTGCAGGGTAATCGAACCAATATCGACTGCCTCAATCGGACTATTGACATTAATTGCGCCATTGGGCGATCGCACTGTTAGAGGCGCATCAATCGGGTTCTCAAAACTATCCAGAGTGACTGTCCCAGTCCCATTCTCCCGTCCGATCGTCACCGACTCAAACCCCGAATTGAGTTGCCCAATTTGAAACTGGGTTAACGTTAAACTGTTTGGTATAATAGTTAGGGCATTAATAGCAATATTAGTATCTGGTGTACTCGGTTGCAGCAGTAACATTCCCCCATTATTACTGACTCCCGACCCTTCTATGGGTAACTCTATCTGATTCCCCGTTAGTTCAACATTCCCCCCACTGTTGAGTTCAGAACTACTAGAGTCTAAAATGTTGCTGACAGTGACAATCGTCCCAGCATTCACCACAATATTCCCGCCTGTACCCGCAGTTCCATCAAAGGAGTCAGCATTAGATCTAATTGTCGAGGTATTCACAAACCCATTCAGTGCCTCTACAAGAATCTCTCCACCATTGCCAACAATCCCCAGGTCCGTAATGGTCGAAGAATTCAGAGTTTGAACAGTTATATTGCCCGTTGTACTCCTCACCTCAATCCGTCCCCCATTACTCGCCCCCATATCGAACGAGTAAGAACTGGTAGCAATGTTTGTGAGATTAATATCCGTCAGCGCACTGATTGTAACTGCACCGCCATTTCCGGCCATTCCTTCACCCTGTAGGGGATTCGTTCCCGCCAAGAGTTCCCCCCCAGTAATACTGCCGTTCGTGGCATTTAAAGTAATTGCACCCCCGTCAGTCGGGGCAAAATCAATTCCCGTATTGATATTTCCAACCACGATACTTGCACCGGAAATGGATACACTTCTCCCCGGTGCCGAGATCGTATTTTGGGTATTCTGCATCAAAAATGAGCCAGTTCCACTCCCATCCGCATCTGCCACAAAGCTAATCTCACCCGTTCCCGCTTCAAACCGGAGTTCCCCATTATATGCCAAGTCTTCAATGATGATATCATTAGTCGCCTCTAGGATAATATCTCCATTCCCAGGCAAAGTTTCTAAAACGAATTTCGAGATAGTATAGCTTGCTGTCCCCCCATCTTCGGCAAAAATTGCCCCTTCCGGGTCTCCGGGATTGGGGACCCCCTCACTTAACTGGGGATCATCCGCTGCACCAGTGGCACTCACAATGATGATATTTTCTGGATCAAGGAGCAATGTGCCTAAACTTCCATTGGGCGCACTTAGATCCACTGACCCGCGAAAAATCAGGTTTTTCTTGCCCGATACTTCTACAAATCCCCCATTTTGGGGTTCATCCGTTGCCTCGACCCCTCCGCGCGCATTGATTGTCCCCCGGAATGTGGTGGTATCATCCGCCCAAATAATCACGCGACCCCCATCTCCCTGGGAGAGGGCATCGGCAGAAATAATCGAATCCCGACTCACCAAAGTATCCGAGGCATTAGGAATCGGACCTTGACCCTGATACTCACCCCCCACCAGGACCGTACCACCGCCATCTATGCCTGAAGCGTCTATATGGGCACCGACAACGGCAACCCGTTCTCCCAATACCTGGACTGTCCCGCCCGCTTCTCCCGTGACATTAAGTTCACCGGAGGCAACGGCATCCCCAAATTCCACCGGAACCTGGGAGTGTGAACCTGTGAGGGCGATCGTGCCATCGGGATTCACCTGCACCTGATTGGCATGACTCACGCCACTCCCAGTTAAGAGTTCCGGCAAACTCATGGGGGTGAGTTGGGACGTGAGGGGAGTCTCATCAGAGGGAGTCACTTCTAAACTCAGCACATGATTAGCTTGAAAAATTCTAACGCGACTCTCTCCCGGAACTGCTGCAACGGTAATATTTCCCCCGGGAGAAGCAAGCGTCCCGGCATTTAATACTGTACCCCCCAATAGGGTTAAATTCTGCCCTGGATTGAGGGTTAAGTTGCCTAAATTAGCAATTACTCCCGGTTGGGAAATCTCAAAGGCAAACTGACTCGGCGTTCCAATTAAATTTCCCCAGTTATTTTCTCCCACTGCCTGGAACCAATCATTCCCGAACCCAATTCCTGTGGCGGTGGTGGCGGTAAATGAAGCGGGGACATTTAAAGAGGCATTGGGACCGAATAAAATCCCGGCAGGATTCATTAAAAATAAATTAGAATTGCCCCCGGTGATTTGAATGAGTCCATTAATAATTGAAGCATCTCCACCCGTGACTCGTCCGAGGATATTTTGAATCTCTGGAGAAGATAAAAAATTGGCAACTTGACCCGAATCTAGGCCAAATTGCTCAAAACTATGGAATAAATTGGTGCGATCGCCCGACAGGGTTCCGCCTGTAATATTAAACTGATTCCCCTCGGGGTTAACTGTCGTATTTGTCCCATCGGCAGCAGGGGCGATGGGTTGTGCAAAACTGGTGGTTCCATTCAACACCGATGAGAGCACCAGTGCGATCGGTATCATACTGAATTTGTTCATCTTATAGCCCTAGTAAAAATCACCCAAACCGAAATAAATTGGCGATCGCAACCCCAGTCCCTTTCCAGTCTTATCCACAGGCATCTCGGACAAGATTCGTCCTAATGGAGTTTACCCTTCGTCACTGGAAAAGCTCAGGTCAATTGGCAGCACCACGGAAACCGTCGTTTCTTGATTAGGGATGCTCTTAATGGTTAATTTTCCCCCATATAATTCCCAGCAGTTCTCCTCGGATGCCCGTAACTGCTAATCGCCCCACATGGTGCTGCTGCATCTTCAGCAGAGCAATCCACAAGGAATCCTCGGGACTAATGGCAAACACTGGCGAGCTCATTATATGCTCGACGGGG
>NZ_JAFLQW010000070.1 GCF_017313335.1 Phormidium pseudopriestleyi FRX01
AAACTGCACGAATTATTGATAACTCCAATTGCAGATTTACTTCCCCAAAATCCCGAAGAAAAGGTGATATTTATTCCCCATGAAGAGTTATTTTTCGTGCCGTTTCCGGCGCTGCTAGATGAGAGCGATCGCTACTTAATTGAAAAACATACCATTCTCACAGCGCCAGGGATTCAAGTGTTACAAATCGCTCGCACAGCAAAACGCGATCGCACCGGGGATATACAAGGCGCTTTAGTAGTTGGCAATCCAGTAATGCCGATATTTGCGAGGAACTCGCAAGAAAAAGCAGAGACATTGGCGAATTTACCGGGTGCGGAACAAGAAGCGATCGCGATCGCCGCCATGCTGAACACTCAACCGTTAATCGGAAGTGAGGCAACCGAGACAGCGGTAGTAGAACGGATCGGTTCTGCCGGAATCGTGCATTTGGCAACCCACGGGTTACTGGATGATTTTAGCGAGTCGGGTTTGTTGGGCGCGATCGCACTGGCACCGAGCGATCGCGATGACGGATTGCTCACTTTTGAGGAAATTATCGGTTTGGAGTTGAATGCGGGTTTGGTGGTTTTGAGCGCTTGCAATACAGGTGTGGGAAGCATTACCGGCGATGGCATTATTGGATTATCTCGCGCCGTAATCGGTGCCGGTGCCGAAAGTGTGATTGTATCGTTATGGAAAGCTGATGATCAGGCAACCGCACAATTGATGCAGGAGTTTTATCGGGTACTCCCCCAAACTGGCGATCGGGCGGTAGCTTTGCGACAAGCAATGCTGGCAACCCGGCAACAATATCCCGATGTGAGAGAGTGGGGAGCGTTTACCCTCATCGGTGAATCGGCGACTCGGTGAGAAATAGCGATTTGGGATGCAGGATAGGCGAAATTTTTGGGCGATCGCTTGGAGGTTGGATAGTGTTGATGTGCCGACGCAGTTGTGAGACGGTGGTGACTTCGGGATAGTGGCGATCGCTCTTGAGTTTGGGAACGGGCGATCGCCTGAACAATCCTGCTCTTCAATCAATCTAGTTGCAACAGTCTATGTACTGGAATTTTTGGTAAAAATAGACCGGACTTGAGTGCTAATTTCTTGAAGTTTTTTGATTCGGTCTACCTGAAATTCTTCTTGATTTTCCACCCCTTCTCCGACATAAAGTGAACGGGGAGATAATAAATACCAACTGGCAGGAACCACCTCTAAAAGCCACCAGTCAAATAAATCTCGTCGTCCCGAAGAACCCGGGAAAATTGCATATCCTTCGAGACAATCTTTTAAAATTTCTAAGGTTGCGTCTTTCGCTTGCTCCCGATCTAGCACTCGGATGGCATTTTTAAAAACATCTGTGGATTCAGAAATAATTTGTAAATGTGCTATATCTCCCTGTTTGACCGGATCAAGCGGTTCGGCAAAAATAGCCTCCAACTTTTTAATTTCTTGTTTTAACTCAAAATGTGAATTTTTTGAGGAAAGGTCTGAGTCAACCTCAGACAATATCCAACGCTCTAGCAATTCTATTGTCGATTTTGTCACATTATTTTGAGGCTGATAGTATTCTACAGTTGGCTCGACGACTAAAGCCAAAATTAAGGCTAACCAGACATATCGAAGGTGACACAAGGTCTTACCGCTGTTTTGAAAAACATTTAAAATGTCGTTTAATGCCTGGTCTAAGGATGCTGTTTCATCGGCCTCTGATTCATAAAGTTCTGGGTAATGCTCCTCCCTGATTTTGGTGATTAAGGTCTTGAGAGGTTCAGGTATTTTACTTAATAAAGGTAATTTTTTATCCGCAGAAGATTGTACCATAAAATTCACCTCTTTTTACTGTTTTTTTGGGGGATACGAATAATTCCAAGAGACGATTCCCTCTAGGTGGAAAGAAGAGTCGCGCTCAATCATCAAGTTTATCGAATCCAGATTCGGTAAGCTGTGAGCGCGATCGCCCCTGATTGTCCCCAGTGGCGATCGCCTCTAATTATCCCAGAGACCACGACATCCGTCAAGAGAGAAGGCAGAAACGACATAAACGGGTCCTTCCTCCTCTCAAACCCCCACTCACAACCCCAGTCATCCCTCAATAACGAGCTTCCTTCTGTAGGATTTAGGATAAATTTCATAAAAAAAGGTGGATGATACTTGATCAACCCACCTTGACGCTAGATTTTATGGGTAATTGACTTTCCAGGGGATTCAGTCTCTCTACCCGATTCCTCCGTGGAATCTTTTAACTGATTTCATCATTATCCACCCATTCATCATAGGAGGAATCATAATCGAGATAATGCAGGAAAGATTTCTTGCGTTTAACTTCCTGGATAATGGCGGTGTACCATTTCTCCTCATCCTCATCCCAAACTTTCACCTTTTGACCGATCGCATAGTCATAGTCATCCGATGGCGAATAATTGCGATCGCGTATATCTTCTTCTTCTACCCAATCATCATCAGAAGAACCATACCCCGCATAATGCACAAAATATTCATCCTCTTTAATTTTGAGGATAGTTGCCTCATACCAATCCTCCTCCTCACCATCCCAAACTTCTACCGTTTGACCCACCGCATACCCAGAGGTTGTTCCCGTTGCGGGTAGTTCCCCTAAATTCATAGAACCATGAGCATCCAAAATCAATTTTCGGGCTACAGTTTGAATCCCGGTATGTTCATAATAATTTGTAACTTGGTCTAAAAAGACCGCTACAAAGTCTAAGTTATCATCGGCAATTTGGATAAATTTACCCAAACCTTGCACAATAGATTGAGGCGTCACCCCAGTTTTGCTGACTAGGTTATTCATCCAGCCTTCCACTGCCTCAAACCCCTGATTAATAAACCCCACTTTATCCGAGGGACTATTCCCGGGAATAAAATTATTAAGGGCTACAAATACAGGATTTCCCGTAATGATACTCCCCTCCGTCCCCGTCATCACTTCGTGAATTTTCCCCAGAAAATTGGGACCTAGCGGCAACACTCCATCAATGCAAACTAATGCCATCATCCGCATCAAAGCCGCATCTTGATAGTTATTCGCCAAGGCAGCAGCAAATTGTTGAGGATTAGGATTCGGCAACCCATTCAGTTTGCAGTACGCAATCAGTTCTACAACAACTTTCATCAATAAATCAATGGTTTGTGTCGTATCTGCTTTCGGCGTCATTTTATTTAAAAATGACAGGAAGCTGATTTTTTCTCCCACCTTGTTCGCTAAAGCTGCGGTTGCCAATGCTGCATCAGCGCGGTCAATGGTCTGATAGAGTTTGATGACAGTTTGATAGCCTTGCTTCGGGTCGTGATACAAAGCAACAGCCCGATCGCGAATCTTCTGTATAACCTGGGGGTTACTCTCTCCCGTAATGGCTTGGATACTCTGGTCAAAACCAACTAAATTATCCCACTGACCGGGCATCAAATAGTCCAATGCCTTTAACACTTTTACCGTAATGTTATCAGTGGGTAGCTCGTCAACTAACTGAATAATGGACTTATCCACATTCGGAATCCTCACCATAAAAAAGGTTGTCTGCCATCATAGCTTTTTCCCCTATAAAATGGCGGGTTTCTTTAGAGAAACTTAATCTTGCAACTGAGAGAATATTTTTACCGCTCAAATCCGGGCTTTTTTCGCCCATGCCCGGGTTTGGATCCACTACATCTAAACCGACTGCCCTCAATCTGCGTTCTACACCCTAGCAATTTTGCTCAGAGACTCGATAGAGGTTACTCCGGTAGCGTAAGATAAAAGACTATCCCGTTTTTACCAACCCCCCTGACCCCATGTATTGCGATTACCTGGTCCAAATCTTGACCGCCCGTGTCTACGATGTTGCCCAAGAAACGCCCCTAGAGTATGCCCCGAATCTCTCTGCCAGACTGAATAATCAACTCCTCCTCAAACGGGAAGATATGCAGTCAGTGTTTTCCTTTAAATTGCGAGGCGCATACAACAAAATGGCTCAACTGCCGCCAGAACTCCTGGCAAAGGGCGTCATTGCTGCTTCCGCAGGCAACCATGCTCAAGGGGTCGCCCTCGGTGCATCCCGTCTGGGAACCCAGGCGATTATCGTGATGCCGGTGACAACCCCTCAAGTCAAGGTAGATGCAGTCAAATCCCGGGGAGGAGTGGTGGTATTGCATGGGGATACTTATGATGATGCCTACGCCTACGCCCGAGAATTGGAGGCAGAAAAAGGCTTAACCTTTATTCATCCTTTTGATGACCCTCATGTGATTGCGGGACAGGGAACAATTGGCATGGAAATTTTACGGCAACATCAGAAACCGATTCATGCGATTTTTGTGGCGATCGGCGGGGGTGGTTTAATTTCGGGAATTGCCGCCTATGTTAAGCGCTTACGTCCGGAAATTAAGATTATCGGAGTTGAACCCATAGATGCCGATGCCATGTCCCAATCCCTCCAAGCGGGACATCGAGTGCGCTTATCTCAAGTGGGGTTATTTGCCGATGGTGTAGCGGTTCGAGAAGTTGGGGAAGAAACATTCCGCCTGTGTCAACAATATGTAGATGATATTATCCTCGTCGGCACCGATGATACTTGTGCCGCCATTAAAGATGTATTTGAAGATACGCGATCGATTGTAGAACCCGCCGGTGCCTTGGCGATCGCCGGTGCGAAAGCGTATGTCGAACGAGAAGGCATCCAAGGCGAAACCTTAATTGCGATCGCCTGCGGTGCCAACATGAACTTCGATCGCCTCCGCTTTGTTGCCGAACGTGCCGAATTTGGGGAACGTCGCGAAGCAATCTTTGCCGTCACCATTCCCGAACAACCCGGAAGTCTCCGCAAATTTGGCGACTGTATCGGCAGACGGAATCTCACCGAATTTAACTATCGCATTGCCGACCAAAAAGAAGCACACATCTTCGTCGGAATGCAAATCGCCAACCGCGCCGATGCCGCCAATATGGTAGAAACCTTTGAAGCAAATGGATTCAAAACCCTCGACCTCACCGACGATGAACTCACAAAGTTACACCTCCGGCACATGGTAGGAGGACATTCCTCCCTCGCCCATAATGAATTACTCTACCGCTTTGAATTTCCCGAACGTCCCGGGGCCTTAATGAAATTCGTCGGACACATGAGTCGCAATTGGAATATCAGCTTGTTCCACTACCGAAATAACGGGTCCGATTACGGACGCATAGTCGTGGGAATGCAAGTCCCCCCAGAAGAAATGCAGGAATGGCAGGCATTTCTTGATAATGTCGGATATCGCTATTGGGATGAAAACAAAAATCCCGCTTATACCCTATTTTTGGGATAGAAAACATTGATTGTTCTCAGGTGGAACGCGCCGCAAAAAAAAAACAATTTGGGGGTTGCAATTCTTGACTTGGTGCGATATTATATTCATAATGGGATGTTGACTTCAATAATATTTTGGCAAAGCCTCCCATTATAAATATAAATTTA
>NZ_JAFLQW010000416.1 GCF_017313335.1 Phormidium pseudopriestleyi FRX01
CGAGATTAAAAAAGGTAGCCGTAAGCCTCATGGCGAGAGTCAGTGAGCGTGAATAGGTAGGGGCGCATTGACTACGCCCTTAAGGTCTAAATTCTGGACTCTTAAAGAATCCCATGCTCTTTAGACGTGGGAGTGTCAATCCAGTACATCGACAGGAAATCTCTGCCCTTGAAAGCAACAAAGAAAGCGCGTTGAAAACTGGTTTCTTATATTCGATTAGGTTTACGGACAGCGCTGTACACTGATGCGCTAATTCATCAGTTAGGTTTACGGACAGCGCTGTCCGTAGAATATCTCTAGTTCATGACACTGTGAGTTCGATGTAGGGGTTGAGTCAAGAGGAGCAAGAGTAGGGTGGGCAATGCCCCGTCCTTCTGTTCGGACGGGGCATTGCCCACCCTACTCATAGCTACTTTGAAAAATTGGATAATTTAGACACAATCTACATCAATATTTGCGGCCACAATATTGATGTAAATTATAATTATTAATCCTGCAAAATAATAGGATTACAGTTGATAATTTACCGTAAAATAAAACCCCTCATCTTGAGCATTCGTGCCTTTATCGTCAATTTGAAAAATAGGCCGTCCATAATCAATCCGCACATTCAAACTAGGAAAAATCTGCCAAAGAACACCCATTCCTATCCCGGCTAAAAAGGTTTGTCTCGGTAACTCATTGGGATTATCGACATGATTCCAAACGGTTCCCACGTCTAAAAATGGGGCGAATTGAAAGATGGGAATTCCAGAGGTATCCCGGAGAATCACAATTCGGTCCTCGACGCTCAAGCGAAACCCATTATCTCCCGATCGCACGTTTTGACGATACCCCCGCAAGGATTGTCCCCCCCCAATCACAAATTGCTGGGACGAGAGCAAACTATGGGGACTTAACTGTAAATCCGCTTGAATAATTAACAGTTGAGACCCCCCCAACCGTTGCACTCGCTGCACCTGAGAAATCCAACTCAAAAATTGTCCATCGGGGATAGAGTCGTCATTGTCAGTAGCATCAAATAAACCAGTCCCAATATTCAATAGCGATCGCACAGACCAGGCCCCTTGAACATCCCGGCGTAAGTAATCCGCGCCTAATTTGAAAGTGCTAGTCCGGGTAATTCCATCGGCGCTAGGACCACTGCCAAACCCAAACGGTTCACCGTCAACAAAGGTTTGACTTTCCTGGAAGGTAAACCCGAGGGAGGTGGCAAATTCTTGTCGAGGAGATCGCACCCAAGGTTGTCGAAAACTCACTTCATACAGTTGGGATTCTCCCTCAATATTCAACGCTCTAAACTCATCCTGAATGATGCCATTTTGGTTAGGAGCTACCCGGAACCCCAGGGTTCCATTCATGGCATTAACTGGGATCCGATAACTGAGATCGTAGATTTGAGAATCTCCGGTTCCCCAATAATAACTCGCGGAAATTTCGTCTCCAAACCCAGTCACGTTGCGATAGCGGACCGTTCCCCCTAAGCGTTCGGAACCGACACTCGGAGGGGATAAATTATCCACGCCTAAATTCAAGCCAAAGGGATTGGCTTCTTGTACCCGCACGGTGAGAATACTTTGGGCGATTTCGTCTCCGGCACGCAAACTGGCTTCAATATTTTGAAATAAAGGGTCGAGACGCAACAACCGCAACTGATCTTCCAATCGGGCAGTATTTAAGGGCGCACCCCCCCCAAGTTCGATGCGAGAGCGGATATAGGAGTCTCTCACCCGGTTGTTCCCTTCGACTTCAATGGCGGCTAAAGTCCCTTCAATGACTTGAATTTCGACGATGCCATCCTCGATGACTTGATCCCCGAGCACAGCGCGAGAGGTGATATAACCGCGATCGAGATAAATTTGGGTGATTTGATCTGCAACTTGTCGGAGGCGATCGAGGGAAACGGTTTGCCCTTCAACTTCAGCAACAATGGTTTGAATTTCTGTATCGGTGAGTACGGTAGAACCCGTCACGTTCACCTGGCGAATGGGAATTGCTACATCGGGAGATTCTTCTGGGGAGGGTTGTTCTTCTGGGGGAGTTAACACCGGCGGTTGCTCCTCTTCTGGAGGTGTCGGCTGGACGTCAGGTAGGGGGGGTAATGGCTCTTGGGTGGGAGGTGATGGGGGAGTAGTTTGGGCGATCGCCGCTGGCATTCCGACGCTCAATACAGTGGGTTGCTCTGGAGATGGAATGCTCTGTAAATTGGTCTCCAGACTGTCATCATCACAGGGGCGATCGCAACTCGTTTCCCAATCCTCTAGCAGCCCAAAATTTCCGAATTCCCCAGGAGTGGTTGTCTGATCCGCTTCTTTTCCCTGAGTTCTAAATATCTGGAATCGATCGCGACTGTTGATGGCTTTTTCCCTAGCTGTTTCCTGGGAATCTAGGGTCAGAAAATCTGCTGATTCCCCGGTTAATAAGGGCTCGATGACGGAGGCTATTGCTTGACCCCCGAACAAATTGGCGATCGCCAAAAATACTGGAATGGAAACCCCATACTGCAGAACGTTTAATATCATATTCTTCTGCATCGAACAATCACCATGCCAACCCACTTGATATAATAGCCTGAGCTTCCAGAGCATTTATTGTTTAACTCCCTTGGTACCTTAACCCGTGAAACTGCGGCAGCTCCAAATGCCAGTGTATCTATTGATTTTGCCATCGGCAAGAGATCCTAGGGTCGAAAACCATCCTAACTCTATGAGACTCCCGGTTGACAAAGCATGAAATCACCTCAATTGAGGCAAAAACCGAGTTTCCGCCTCAATTGTCGATGTTTTTGGTGGCAACTGCTGCTCTGTATTGCTGCCCGAGTAAAACTCGGAGTGACTTTGGTTTCTGGAGATTAACAGCCCCTTGCTGTCGGCGATCGCCTTGCTGGCTCAAAGTGCCTAGGGTAAACTTTTCAAGGTTGTGGGCTACCTAGCTGGGTTTGAGCGGTGGAATAATCCAGGTATCAAATTGTTGCGATTGGATTCAATTTCACCGATACAGAGGGTAGCCCGGGCTGGTTTGTTACTTGAACTTCTGAGCGTCATCAATCTCCCGTCATTATATAACGGTCAGTCATCCCCGCCAATCCATCGGCGGTTTAATTAAAATTATCTACTTTTTTCCCGAGAATTTAATTCAAAAAAATATTCTCATAACCCCGTCATTATTGTTATCAAATCCCATGCTTATCAGATTTGAATTCATTGGTTATGGACGGTTCATGGCATTTATTCCGGAACTGTAAACGCACTTTGTTCGGGTTCCATTTCCTTGGAGTAAGGATCTTGGCCCCAAAAATTAGAGATAGGAGCTAACATAGCAGCTACGGTTATGAATAAAAATACCCAAGCCAAAAATAGGGTAAAATTTGAGGGGAATTGGCTTTTTTTATAGTCTTGAACCGGAGCCACCAGCTTGTTCAAGCCGTCTTCTTGAATTCCCCGACTCCACGGATTCCCTCTGGAAAACCATAAGCCTAACAACTGAGAATCAACGAGGAGTGGGGTGGAAGGGGTATCGGAGTTGCAAACCTGATCCGGTAACATATCTTTACTCTCCATCACAAATCTTTAAAATTTGTCTTGAATTGGGGGAAATCTGAACTTAATTTTCAATTTATCATCCCGATGTTTGCGATCGCGTTTGCGGTCTGTATAATTTGTGTATAAATTCGCCCAATTTGTCTGCTTTTCCCTTAAGTTTTTTGAAGCCCCGACTGTCGCTATGATTTGAGGAAACAATACCCCCGAGTCAGGAATACAATCACCATTTTTACTTGACAAAATAGCTGAAAAGTGATAAAGAAAGGATAATAGGGGTAAGCTGAGGAACGGGGAAAGCAATCGCTGGCTAAAACAAAAAATCGCCCTGGGAGAAGATGCGCCGAACCTCATCATCGGGTTACCTTGAAAAGAAGCCGATTCCCTGGGGCGATCGCCCCAGTAACGACACTTGGAGAATTCCCCATGACTTATCATAAAATTCTGGTCGCGATTGATCGTTCACCCCAATCTGATTTTGTCATCAATCAGGTGATCGATTTAGCAGAAAAAGAAAAAGCAGAACTGATGCTATTTCATGCCATTCAAGTCGAAGTCCTGGCCGAGCTCTCGCCGATGGTGGGGACCGGCATGGGATTAAGTCCATCGATAGGACGAGAAATCCCCGAACTTCAACAACAACGACTCGAAGCGCAAGTCCGAACAACCAAAGAAATACTCCAGGGATATGCTGAAATGGCAATGACCAGGAATATCCCCACCATCTGCCATCATAGCGTTGGCGATCCCGGTGTCCTCTCTTGTGAGTTAGCCAAAAGCTGGGGCGCCAACTTAATTGTAGTAGGCCGCAGAGGTCGCAAAGGCATGACCGAACTCTTTTTAGGCAGCGTCAGTAACTACATTACCCATAACGCACCTTGTTCGGTTCTAATTGTCCAAGGTGCGTTACCCGTATCCTAAGCAAAGCTCAACCATCATACCTCATCTTTTTTATTAGGATAGGGCTTAAAATCTCTCCCCCTTAAAAGGTAGAAACTCTAAACACTTTCGCCCATTTTTAAAAGGTTATCTGAACAAGCCATTCATATAAAAACGATGAAGTATCAACAAAAAAAGGAGGGGGCATTTTACCCCCTCCTTTTGGATTTAAGTCCAAGGGAACGGGTTAAAATAACCCGAACCGTATCCCCTAAAATCCCTTACAAAATTGGCACAAACAGATCTTTTTCTGGAACCGTCGTGTATTCCGCCACAATTTGACGCAACTCTTCGCCATCTACGGATTCTTTTTCAATCAGAATATCGACCAAGCGGTCAATCACGATCCGATTTTCCCGGATAATGCGCTTGGCTTCATCATGACAATGTTCCACAATGGAGCGCACTTGTGCATCAATACGAGAAGCAATTTCGTCAGAATATTCCGATCGCGTCATTAAATCGCGACCTAAAAACACTTCCCCTTGTTGGGTTTCCAAAGACATCGGACCCAAATCGGACATCCCGAAGCGAGTCACCATCTGACGCGCCATTCCGCTTACCTGTTGCAAGTCACCTCCGGCCCCTGTCGTCACTTCTGAATCGCCAAAAATGACTTCCTCAGCCGCACGTCCCCCCAAGGCCCCCATAATCCGGGCCATTAACTGGGATTTAGAGATCAGCATTTGATCTTCATTCGGCATAAACCAAGTCAAACCTTGTGCCTGTCCCCGGGGAATCAAGGTAACTTTCTGCACCGGGTCATGGTTCTTGACCAAGGTCCCGACGATCGCATGACCAATTTCGTGATAGGCAATCAAGCGCTTACTCTTGCTATCCACCAGGGGAGTGCCTTCCATTCCGGCTACAACCCGGTCTACGGCATCATCAATTTCCAGGATGGTAATGGCTTCCTTGCGCCGACGTGCCGTTAAAATAGCCGCTTCATTGAGCAAGTTAGCTAAGTCTGCGCCGGTAAAACCGGGAGTCCGACGGGCGACCGCCTCTAAAGAGACTTGATCCGATAACTTCTTATTTCGAGCATGGACATTGAGAATTTCCAGACGACCCTTGATATCTGGTGCATCCACCGTAACTTGGCGATCGAAACGACCCGGACGCAACAGAGCCGAATCCAAGACATCGGGACGGTTGGTGGCTGCAATAATAATGATGCCCGTGTTGCCCTCAAATCCGTCCATTTCCGTCAGGAGTTGGTTGAGGGTTTGTTCGCGCTCATCGTTACCACCGCCGATTCCTGCACCCCGTTGACGACCTACTGCGTCAATTTCATCAATGAAAATGATACAAGGGGCATTTTCTTTGGCTTTTTTGAACAGGTCCCGGACGCGGGAAGCACCGACCCCGACAAACATTTCCACAAATTCAGACCCGGAGATGCTGAAGAAGGGGACGCCCGCTTCTCCGGCGATCGCCTTAGCGAGTAAGGTTTTCCCGGTTCCCGGAGGTCCAATCAACAGCACGCCTCTGGGAATTTTCGCACCGACGGCAGTAAACCGTTCGGGTTTTTTCAGGAACGTAACGACTTCTTGTAATTCTTCTTTGGCTTCTTCAATGCCTGCCACATCGTCAAACATCACCCCAGTTTTCGCTTCCATCTGAAAACGAGCTTTGGATTTGCCGAAGTTCATGGCTTGTCCTGGACCCCCAGGAACATTGCTGGAACGACGGAAGAGGAAGAATAAGCCCGCTAACAACAGGACGGGGAAAATTAAATTGCCCAATAGTCCCCAGATTGCTCCATCATTGCGGATGGGATGAGAGTCAAAACTGATATTGGACTCTCTGAGGCGGGCGATCAGTTCGGGAGCATTTCCTGGCAAATCGACTCGCAAACGCTGCACTCGGTTGTCTAGATCGGGATCGATCGCTTCAACGATCGCCGTCCGGCCACCTTCATACAAATCTACGTTGGTTACGCGATCGGCGTCTAGGTATTCCAAAAACCGACCGTAGCTCATGCGAGTATTGGCGGCATTATTTCCCGTATTCATGGCCGGGGAGGAAAATACTCCCTGCCAAACGAAAAAGGCGATTACTAATGCAGGTAATGCCCACAGTAAAATTATTCTCCAGGAAGATTTCATAGGATGCGGTGGCCTCTAGTACAAATTCAGACAATGAGATTAAAAGCAAATTGGGTGTAATTCAACCCAAGCGAGTTGATTGAGGGCAGTCGGGGGGTTCTCTTTTTTCCACTTTCGGCCCCTCCCCTTGGGGGTGGAGTTCGGGTATAAAGTAAAACCGTCCATCCCGATCAGAATCTTAATCAAATTTAACTTAATTATCAGGATCGATGCAACTGACTTGCCTAAAAATCGGTAAAAACCGCTCAGAATCAGGTAAACCGACGACTCAGTTACTCCGCCGATTTGCGGAATGGTTCGGAAAACCGTTCTTTAAGTTTAAGTTATGTTAAGACAATTTCACAATTTGGCCCTCTCCTGAGTAGGTGGGCACTGCCCACGCTACTTACTCTGAGCAATTGTAGGGTGGGCACTGCCCACCTTGAAGTGCAGGTGGGCAGTGCCCACCCTACAATTGCTACAATTGCTACAATTGCTCCAGACAGTAAAAATGGGCGCACCGGAATGCGCCCATCTTAGAATCATGTATCA
>NZ_JAFLQW010000203.1 GCF_017313335.1 Phormidium pseudopriestleyi FRX01
CCTTGCACTTCTTCGGAAGTGGAATTAATGGAAACAACACCGATCGATAGGGGAGGAATATGCTCCCCCACTCCTTGCACTTCTTCGGAAGTGAAACTAATGGAAACTTCCTGGTAGACTAAGCTACCATTAGAGTTTTGACCGACCTTGCACTTCTTCGGAAGTGAAACTAATGGAAACCGTGGGAGGGGTCGCCAGCGCCAGCGGGCTTCGACACCTTGCACTTCTTCGGAAGTGAAACTAATGGAAACGAACCATGTCTGCCCCTAAGGAGGGTACGGATCCGTTAGAGCCTTGCACTTCTTCGGAAGTGAAACTAATGGAAACACAGCTGTAGTGCTGGGATTGCATTAACTGAATCCAAGTCCTTGCACTTCTTCGGAAGTGAAACTAATGGAAACAAATCCCCAGAAGGAGGCGGAACCATTGGTAATGCCTTGCACTTCTTCGGAAGTGAAACTAATGGAAACCCCCAACCAGGGCGGCAATAATGTACGAAAATCCTCCTTGCACTTCTTCGGAAGTGAAACTAATGGAAACTTACCCAACAGATCGCCAATGTGTGTGGATGCTTTAGCATCGCATCCAGACCCAACGGGTTATCGAAGTTTCTATGGGAGCGATCGCCTTAACATCGCAGGTATCAGTGGGTCCAGTGGAGGGTGGGTCAAGCCATAACCTATCTCAGACTCCCAAATTATCAACCGGCAATATCTTGGCAGCAAGTCATATAAAAAGTCATATACTGCACCGACTAAGGCATATACGAACGCAAATACTCAGTTGCGATGCTGGAAATGTAGCGTTCGATGGAAACCATGACCGCAATCTACTTAACCCATTCCGGCTCCATTCTCCAAGCCAAACGACAAGTCTTTGAACTATGGCATCATCAGCAATTGCAGCGGCGAGTCTTGGCGAAAATGACAAGCCATATCGTCCTATTCCACGGGTGCGAAATCACCGGAGAAGCCACTGCCTTAGCCTTCTCGCACTCTCTACCTGTCTTATTTCTGGATGCTGACGGTCGGTACTTAGGACGGCTTCACCTGGACTCGGATACCCCTTATCTGACCCAACAACTCCAACGCGCCCAGGACCCAGAGTTTATCCAAAACACTGCCGAACGAATCGTCAGTGCCACGTTGCATAATCGTCGAGCATTGTTGCTTTCACTCCAGGGCAGTTGTCTGTGTCCCACGGTAGAAATTGCTTTAGAGGCGATCGAACTTTTTCTGGATGAAATTCCCGCCGCCAGCCTTCCGCAACTGCGTAGCCACCTAGCCACGGTCAACCAAATTTATTACCCCGCTTTGCGCGAGTGGCTATGGCTGAACACCCTAGAACCCGCTATGCCAGTAGACAACCTCTGGCATCTGGGTCAAGCCTTGTTAGAACAAGTCGGACAAGGGTTCCTGCTAGAATTTGGACTGGATTCCAACCTCGGCGGACTGCACCTGAGCGATGGAGAAAACCTGCCTCTTGTGCGGGACCTCACCCTAGATTGGACGGTCATTTTAGTGGACCGCCTCGCCCTTCAGTTTTTCTTGTCTCACACTAATCTCACTCACAACGGCAACGGTAATGGCAATGGCAATGGCTACCATCACCCCCTCGATAAGTTTATTGCCGCTTGGGAGCAACAACTAGCCACTCTAGTCACTGGCAATCAAACCTACCGCCAATGCCTCCGTCATCAAATTCGCCAGTACCAACGCAGCTTATGCCACGACATTTCCTATCGTCCCGCCCTGCTCAAATGGACTCCAAAACCCATTCCCACGTCATCAACAGCGTCAGAACCCCAAGCCCAATCTCTCTTACCTGTACCCGTCCTGTAATCGCCTAAACTCCAACCCCCATCAAATCAGTGATGGGGGCGATTCATACCAAATCCGGTTGTTCAAAGTCGGTTTTCGCTTTTAGCCCGCGCAGGCGGGCTTTGTCCGTATAGCCCCAGGCTTGAGCCTGTGGGTTTTAATAGACCGATTCCAACCGGATTCCGTATCACTCAACCTTCCCCTCATCGAAACTCCCCGGAAGAACAATGGTAAACCCATGTTTTATCTAATTTGCTACGACATCGTAGAAGATAACCGCCGCAATCGAGTTGCGAAACTCTTAGAAACTTACGGAATGCGAGTGCAAAAATCCGTTTTTGAGGTGGTCCTAGATGACAACCAATACGACCAACTCCAAAAGCGCTTGCTCAAACTGCTAAATAAACGCCAAGACCAACTGCGATTTTATCCTCTTTCTGCCCATTGTCGCCAAAAAGTCCAAATCCTCGGAATACAACCCACTTTCGCCATTGATGACCCGGTAATTATTGCCTAGGAGATTCAGAATGCCACAACCCATTATTGGGAAACGGGAACAGAGAATCATCCGCAGTTATTGTCAATGCCAACTCTCCATGACCCCTTGGGAATTTTATCAAAAATGGGAAGTCACCCAAGAAACTATTGCTGAAATCTGCGGGCGATCGCCTAGCCAAGTCCGCCGATGGTTCGCCCAAACCCATCAGCCCACCGCCAACGATATGAGACATTTGGCCTTACTCAATTTTCTCCTAGAACATAACGAAGAAATCCCAGACCCTCTGCGTTCTTGGCTATGCCTAACGAACTAGCACGACTTCCCCAACTTGTCAATATCATCCGGCCCTATCTTTTCCAAAAATACTCCCCTAAAGTAAACACAAGCTGACTTCTCAGCGGGGCTTCATTTGAAGCCGAATTAATGGAAACAAAAGGGATTAAAAACCCAAAAAAGCCGTTGGTAATCCGCCAACGGCTTTTTCTTGAACACCCATTTTCAACCCCCTCAAACTAACCTCAAAGAAATTAGTATAAACTTTCATATAAACTCCTTCATTGACTTTTATTAACGAGGCGTTTAAACCCACCCCACCGCCAGTCACCGGATTAGTAAAGCTACGTTATGGGGTGGTTTCTAAATATTTAAAAGCCCACAAAAATCAATAAAATTTAATCCAAAAGCAATGTATAATAAAAATTACATTCAAATCAATACATTATGGAATATCAACCCGTCAAAGCGGACTATGATGGCCCTTGGAAGGAAGCCCTCAACCTCTACTTTGAGCAATTCCTCAGCTTCTTCTTCCCCGCCATTCATAGCCAAATCGACTGGAGTCAACCCTATCAGTCCCTAGACAAAGAACTCCTAGAACTAGGACGAGACTCCGAAGTAGGCACCCAATTTCCCGACAAACTGTTTGAAGTTAAACTCATCACCGGAAATGTCCTGTGGATACTGATTCACGTTGAAATCCAGAGTCAATCGGTTATCGACTTTCCCAAACGCATCTATCGCTATAACTACCGCGCCTTTGACCAATATGACAAACCCGTAGTCAGTGTCGCTATATTAGGCGATGATACACCCACTTGGCGACCCACCGAATATGCTTTTACCCTGGATGGATACAAGCTCAAACTGGAATTTCCCACAGTTAAACTCCTAGACTACCAAACGCAGTGGGAACAGTTAGAATCAGAACAGAATCCGTTTGCGCTGATGGTGATGGCCCATTTAAAAACCCAGGCCACCAACCGCCAAATGGCAGAACGGAAACAGTGGAAATGGACCCTAATCCGTTCCCTGCTTGACCGAGGATATCGTCGAGAGGAAGTCGAGAACTTATTCCGGTTTATAGACCGCATGATGAGCTTACCGAAGCAACTCGAACAACAATTAAGAACCCAACTCATTGAATATCGGGAGGAAAGACAAATGCCATTCATCAGTCCAATGGAAGAACTCATCCAAGAAGAAGCGATTCTCAAAAACCAACGCGAGAATATCCTAGACCTGTTGCAGGTCCGGTTTGGAGAAGTCCCTCAGTCCGTGGTAGAAACGGTGAATCGTCTGGAGGATATGACCCTCCTAAAACAGCTATTCCGACAAGCAATTTCTGTGGGTTCTGTTGCGGAATTTGAGCAACTCCTGAATCCCAGTACAGATAGCTAAGGTTAGCAATGTGCGATCGCCTCTTGTGTCTTATGGGACCATACTCTACCGGGCGATCGCCTTGCCGACGGATAACCCTCTCCAGGACCCTCCCCAACAACCACTCTAAATTATCAGTTTAGCCTTACTCATCTAGTTGCTGATTTACCCAGTCAACAATGTCTGAGTAGATATAATAAACCCCATCTGAATTGGGGTCAACTCCAGGAGAAGGAGGTTGATTGAGTAAACGAAAAACCGATAGGCAGAGAGTTTGCATGGTTTCTAAAATCAGGTCTACTTCCGAAGCCTTTTGCGCTTCTTTTATCTTTAATTTCCGGTCTGCTGCCAGCATTTCGTGCATGGTTTCTTGAGACGCGCCTTTAATTCGATGAATCAGGTCATTTCGCTTTTCCACCCAATAATTTAATTGTTTTAACCCTTGTTCAATCTTTTCCCATTCCTGGATATTTCCCTGATTATGCCGAACAATTGCTTCCGCTAGATACCGTTTGGTAAAGCGCCGCATATTCAAACTAAATTTTTTACCTTGACTAAAATCGTGTTTTTTGAGCTTATCATCATGTTCAATTAAAATTTTCCAAATATCTGGCTCTATGTTGCTGGGGTCTACCAAGTTCCACCGTTCAAGCATTCCTGTGGTATTTTCGGGTAGAAAATACCGACGACCTCCTAATGCCATGACTAAATAATTCACCACATCTTCCCAGAACGAACTCAAACACCACAAAAAATTAGCGACTTGATTGAGTTGCCAATAAATTTGACAATGAGCATATAAATTGAGCCAACTGTGATAATTCTGGGTGAGATGGGATAGACTGGCAAGTTCTGGGGAGGCGTTTTTTAAAATCGTCTCAGCCCCTTGGCGGTCAAAGTTGAAGAGACATAACCCTAATTTCAAGGCGGTAATTGCCAAGTTAGAACTCGTTTCAACTTCAGACAAATCGACCAAGGTTCTGACTTCAGCCGGAAGTAATTTCAGGTTATTTTGCCAATCCTGTAAGATAGAAATTGCGCCATCGAAATCCCACCGTTCCAGAAGCTGTCGAATGGTGCGATACTTCTGGGACTTTAAATGTCGCCAGTAGAGGGTTAACTTACATTGAGAAGGTTGACCCTGGAGGACAGAATTAATTGAAAGCTGTGGATCGACAAATATAATATTGGGAAAGCCGGAGTCGATTGATTGTAATTGCAACGCCGTCCCCATTTGTGGCGTTCCGCCCTTAATACTGACTAATACAATATCAGAGGAGGGATTAGGCTGTTCTGCTTTAATAATAGTGGCAATCGCTTGCTCATAAACCCGCAACATGACTTCTAAATCGCTGGGGTTTTCAGTGGGTGGAATTCTGACCGGGACCAATTTAGGAAAATTGGCAAATTTTGGCTGAGGTTGCCGAGAATCATAACGAAGCCAGTTTTGCAATAAGCGAACTAAATAAATCGTGTCTTTGTCATGTCCATTGCGGTTTAGGCGAGTTTTCTGGTTAGTGATAAAAATATAGGCTTTACTAACAGGAGGCTGAGTAGTTGCGGCTTTTTGCAACACTCCTAATATCCGAACAAATGCCAAGCGATCGTGCCAATTAGAGGGGGCCATCCGATAGCATTCTAGCAATTTAGCAGTCAGACATCGGCTATTGCGTTTGACTGATTGAGGAAAACCCAGTTCCGTATAAAAGAAGTTATCAATTGCTGCTTTTTGTTCCTTCCATATTTTCTGAAATTCTGGGGATAGCGTATTGACTTGTTGGGGTAAATTGGGTTCACTGAGGAAATCAATAGGCAGATAATAATCTGGACCTTGCGGTTGATAAAATCTAATTGCTAAGTCAGACGTGCCAATATTGGCAAAAAGTAAGTTCATAATTTGTGAATCCAGTAGAAAGTGCTTCAGTGTTTTTTTGAGCTTATCGTCTACGAAACTTATTTGATGGGGAAAGACGAGAAAATAATCCTCCAAAAATTCCTGTCCATACCCACGCAGCAAATCCAGCTAATGACCCGATGATTATGCTAACCAGCAAGGCTTTTATCCCCGGATGGACTGCCGCTAAAAATGCGGGTTCCAAGGGTAAAGGTTGTTCTATATAACCCGAAATACTAGAGGCGGCAATCCCCCCAGCACCGATCGCCACCCCCAAAATTTCAATCGTTCGTTGCAAGCGTTGATTTTGTTGAGTTTGAACGTAGTCATGTAAATCTCGGACCTCATCCCCGACTTCGGCATATAATTGTTCGAGTTGAAAAATTTCCTGCCATTTGCAATAATAGCGGTGAGGATGTTCCCGTTGGACAACTTGACTAAAGTATCCTCGGGCGGTAAACAACAACAGCAAATCCCGGATTTCTTCAAAAATATAAATGCGGTCGCGATGATTTGCCCTCATCACCCACCGTTGCGCCACCCAATGGGACAACATCATCAAAGTGAATCGTTGATGCAACACCAGCCGAAATAACAGAAAATACAAATCCCGGATATGATTCGGGAGTGTTTCCCGGAAAAACTTTTCATCCGGTGCATTAGCCGATAAGAAAACCCCACCTTCCAACGTAAAAATCCACCACATCCGTTCAATATAAGGCAACCAGGGTTGACAAGCCGGGTCCAAATCTTGAACAGATGGATATTTTCCTTGACCTTCATGGAAGAAATTTTGCAACTTATATAACATTAAGGGAATCGTTTTCTCCGTCAATCCCTGAGCAAAAATCACCGCAAAAGGAATCAGTTGACCGGATACAAAAATTTCTTCCCACCAGGGTTCAATATGATAGGGAGACTCGCCAGTTCCTAGCAACGCCTCAATCAGCATACTAATCGTCGGAGTCCCCTGATAAACTGATTTTCCTCCAGCTACTTCGGGAAAGAAAATATCCAGGGTTTTTTTCTTCAGTTGTGGGTTCCAGATGGCTTTTTGTGCTTGCAAGCAGGTCCCCCGTTGACCTCGCATAAACCGAAAATAGTGCAGAAAATTAAACCAGTCTTTAGAATCAGGTGAAAGGGGTTGAACCCTCAAACTTACAAACCCGACCCCTACTTTAAATAAAGCTAATTGTACCGTTCGCTTGCCTTCTCCAGGTTTTTCACCAAAGCCAAATTTAATCGGTCCTTGGGGAGTTAGTAGTTGCCATTCGGCATCCTGAAATCCTAATGTACTATCAAGCGCATTATTCATCTCCCAGAATTGAGCGGTAGGAGTCCGTTGACTCTCTTTGGCTGGATTGAGATAGTCTGCGACATGAATTAGCCAATCATCACTGACTAACTTTTGGGGCAACCAAGTCTTGAAATTGCGTTTGGGAAATTGATGGGTCTCAATCCACTTAATTCTTTCTTCAAATGAGCGGACCTCAAACGAAAAAGGATAGATGAAGTAGAGGAATGATGGGGAAATATCAATGGTAACTTCAGGAAATTTCATGATAATGTTAGGCTCAGGGCAACAAAATATCAATCCTTAGCTCTAAATTGATTAAACTAAAATTATCGCTTCCCCCATAACAAGAGTCCATAATTTAAGTTTATAAAAGTGTCCAACCAATTCTGATGGCTTTCTAGTTGGGGAAGAAGTCGATAATTTGAGGGGCGTTTGTTTAATGAATCAGCAGAGGGCAGCTTGTTGAATAAATACACCGTTCCCGGAGGAACAAAAGCTCGTTGTGGTAGCAAAGAAAATTCCCATGTTTTTTCGGTTTCTTTGATCGCATCAAGTTGAGAACGCTGGATGGAAGAAATGCCGCCCCATAATAAGGGACGAGAAGTCGCACATCCAATTAAAATATCTTTCCAAACTTCTGGATAAGCGCTATAAACGAGTTGATGAGGCTTTTCCCCTTCTGTGCGGGCTAATCCTGGCGTGAGCAAATAAGCAATAGATGAGTCAGCATTTGGAGTGGTAAAGGGTTCTATTTTTGGCCAGAAGGGTTCCATGTTTTTAGCGTCTGAAGAATCAAAATTAATGGGAGAAACCAAAGCCCGATGTCCTTCTCCACCTAAGCGGACCACGACAGTTGAATCAATTTTTGAAATCTTTGGATTCAAGGCAGCAACAAATTTCCAACCGGGTTTTAGCCGGATGGCAACTTCCGTAAAATATCCTTCGCGATCGCTAACTTGACGAGTGCCTGGTTCCATTTTAATATGAGGCAAAATCTGCACCCCCCAAGGGTCATCGATAAAATCCTTGGGATTGGTGGGTAATTCCCCTTTGAGATACTCTACCAAAGCCGTTAATTTCATCCAAGGCTTGAGAGGCCCTAAAACTACGTCATAAACTCGGTGGGGAGGAGGACCGGGGAATTGTTCGTTATGTAATTGAGGGGAAACTAGGGGTTTGAGATGATTCTCTGGAAAACTGATATACTCCCAATCCGTTTGTTCGGATTGAGGAACCAGGCGAGTAACTGAAGTCCAATCATCATCCTCGTCCTCCTTATTTGAATCCCTGGAATCTTTCCGCTTAACTCCTACTAAATCCTTGGGAGTCGGTAGCCAAACTTGGTCTTGATCATCCATCAAAAACGGGCCCCAAAACTGCATATTTTTCTGGGGTATTGAGGAACGTTGCCCCTCAGATTTTTCATGAGGTTTTGGGTCAAACTCCGTGGCACTCCGTAGGGCTTGAAACACTGGAGTTGGTAAGGGGGGAAACAACCCTTTGGCCCAAGAACTCTCCCCTGGACTGAAGGGCTTCGACTCACGAAACATGAGTAAATCTAAGGGTTCAATTTGATACCACTGCATGATGTTTCTCCAAAATTTGGGTGATTAGTGAGCGGTTTTGTCGAGCCAAAATGCACTAAACCGTAATAGACTCGCTAAATCTTGCATGGTAAATCCAATCGGTTTGGGGGTTTCCGGTTTAGATTGAATTTTTTGCTGCCACTGAGTCTCTACTGCATAGGCCCATTTTTCCCAGGCATTTAGCCAGTCTTCCAGTGCCTCTAGCTGATCGTGTTCCAGTTGTTTGTCGCGTGAATTGACAATTACTTTGGCGGCTTTGGAGATGAGTTGACTATTGGGGGTTATGCAACTATGGATAGGCAACTGTTCAGCTAAACGATATAAGACGGGAGAGAGTTCATCCGCTGCCGTGGCGCTGCAAATTAAATCCCACCAGGGTTGTTCTAAAAACTGACCTTTCATGCAGGCTTCTAGGACATTTCCACTGCCATAAATTACCCGAAAACATAACCCATCTTTCGCCGGAATCTTCGGCGGAATTTCTGAAGTGCCTTGCATTTTTTTTGCCCGGTCTTCTTCGGCACTCCAGAGGGATTCGAGCACCGTCGGTAAGGGAACGCTTTTATGAGCGATGACGATTCCCGCACTGAGGGTGGCTGTTTGACCCATTGTAAACAGGGGACGATTGGGTAATCCAGGAGAGCGGGGTTGGCGAGGATGCCAGTAACCGCCTCTACTGTCAAAGTCTCCACCGGGGTCTTCTGCACCGGACCAAGCAGCACGCAGCGATCGCAAAAATTGGAGAACATCAGCTAAGGGCAACACCGCCAGCACATCATCCCCACCGCTATACACGACTTTACCACAGAAGCGCTTTTCCGTGAGATAGGGCACAATCCGATTGGAAAAATCCAGCAAGGCACGATTCAGCCCAATATGCGTTGCCGGACCCATCCGTTTGCGAGTTTCGAGGAGTTCGCTAAATTCTGCTGGAGGTTCAGAGGCGATCGCCTCCCTATCAATGTACTGATTATACAACTCCAGTTTACGTCCCGAAACATATTTCCCCATATTGTCCCCATCCGCCGCAACGATCGCCCACCAATCTGCCGGAGAACTGTCTCCAAAGTGGCACTTTTGATGCGCTTGGGAGACCGCTTGTCGTAAAGCGATTACCTTGGCGGATGAATCGGTTTTACTTTCCTTCAACCCCATATCATCCGCCAACCATTTACTAGAAAACATTACCCCGTTATAGCCGTTACCCGACTTCGGCAACGTTTTCAGCTTCACATCAGCATTTTGAATTTGAAATGGACGGCGAGTCTTAACTGCAAACTGATGTAATTCCTTCGAGGTAATTATCGGGGATTTTTCTTTAAGCAATTTCCTTAAAGCATTCCAGTATTCTTGTAATTTTCCAGGATATTCCTCCGCAAACCGAGCAGCAGCAATCGAACTTAAATTCGGAAACAGAATCAATCCTTCATAATCAATATCTTTTCGGCCTCCACTCCTGTTTAGCTGTAAATCAATCCCTAAAGATTTAGCGACACCGCCATAGACCCAGGCCATGCGTTTAGTCAATTCTAAAGCATTGAGTTTTTCAGACCCATTAAATAGTCCAGGATAGACTAAACTCATCAACTCCCAGAATAATTGCATAGAACCGGAAGGAACCCCCGCCCCTTCTCGATAATCCGAAACTTGAGATTGACGGTTTTGATTGATTTGATAGTTTAAACTCGGATGCAGGGCACTCAATTGACCCGAAAGCGTTGATCGCTCTCCGGGTGCAGGGGAAATCTGCCATACTCGCGTATTTTTAAACGCTTGAATGCCTTGAGCCAAGCGACTTTGTACATTCCCCCACCAAGTCCCAACATTGAGAAATTCATACAGATTATTTTCTACTAGCATCGGGGTCGGTTGGTCAGGGCGCGAAGGTGCAACGCCTTCCTGTGCCTTAATCCAGTCAGAGTTAAAGTTGGTGCGTACAGGTGAATAAATCTCTAATGGATTGACAGGATTTCCCAAAGGAACAGCAGTCCAGTAAGGTTCCCAACTATGATAAATTTGGGCATTCCACAGATGCTTCCATTCCCAAAGAGACTGCCTTTTCCACCGTTCTAATTCCTGCTGATTTGGATTGTTTTCTGGATTATATACTAACCCTTCTGCCTCAGCGAGTTTACGGCATAAATTATATAAATCTGTTTGAGAAGCCAGATTGTTCAAGTAGTCGATGGTAGAACTACGAATTTCATTTTGAACTCGATAAGCAATCCGACGCCATAAGGTCTTTAAATGTTTGGAAAGGTGATTTCCTAGATTCTCAGCCGCTTGCTTTCCTGGGACAATGGCGGTAATGACATTGGGGAATCCAGCGGTGCTCAAACTGGTGGAGGTTTTGTCTTTAAATCGGGTTACCGGGTCCGAACCATCTTGGAAATCAGCCAAGGTTGTTGTAAATTCGGGATATTGTTTAATCAGGAGTGCATCAATAATTTCTTGACTCCAGAGGGAGGGGGTAATGACGGCATCGGGTCCATAAATTCGTGCAATAAACCAACACAATCTCGCACTTAGGTAATGGAGGAGATAAGAACCGGCCCAAAAATCTAGGAATTTGCGGGAGGATTTGATAAATTCCTGGATAGGAGAGAAGGTAAATAATAATAGATAGGGATGTTTATCGGGGTCGGTTTCTGGCGAATCTGGGGGAATCGCACCGGCGATCGCAGAAACCGTGCTGTAATAACTATGCTTGGGACAATCTGGGATGAGGCGATCGGCTGGAAACAACAGCGCGTCCGTTTGTTGTGCTAGTAAAAATTCCGGGTAAAAGCGCCATAACCACCAGAACGCTTTTCTCGCATCGGTTCCCGCCACTCGATTCAGGCGAGTAATCAGATCCGCCGGTAACCCAGGTTCTCCTCCCACTTTTTGCCGTTGACCACTAATCAGGTGGGAAACCTGCGATACGGGAGAGTTGCTTGCTAAAGGGCCTAGGGTCACGCGGTCCGAGGCTTTGGCCACGTTCTCAATAATAGTCCCCTGGTTATGCCACCAATTCCGCAAATCTTCGGCATGAGGCCGTAGACAGTCAACTGCCTCGCACCCCTGTCCTCCAGGGAACAGTCCCAGTTGATATAACAGCGCGTACAGCTTCCGATGATAATAAAAATTCATGCGTGCGCCTTTGTCCAGTACGCTCTGTATGTTATCTCTCCTTGAGATGGCTTTTCAAAATTACAGAATAATTTAAGAATTTTGCTGAAGTTCTGCATAAAAACTAGCTAAGTTTCTTATGCAAAGCTCAGATGAATAAATTCAATTCAACTTGATTTATTGGAATAATTTTAGAGTTTAATGAAATGAACTTTCTCAACTAAATTTCTTTACCAGGGTGATGGATCAGTGAAAATCATAGCTTTTACGGACAGCGCTGCCCGTAAAAGCTATACTTTACCTTGATTCAACGCCTGGGGAAAGAATCCGAGGGGACCGATATTCTTTGGATGTCTGGGGTAACTGGTTTCGGTTCCGAATAACTGCCGAAGGTGCGATCGCTTCAGTCAACTATCAAGATTTCAATTTGACTTAGCCCTCCGCAACTTGCCGCCAACGAACTGCCAGCCACCTAGAACCAGTTTTACTCCGAGGCATGAGTTGTAGAGATTCTTGACGGTGCCATCCATCTCAACACTGCCCAATTGTCATGCAATAGTTGTGAACACTAACAGCTATCCCCTGAATCTGCTGCCAGCTTTCTCCAGATGCGATCGCCATGCTTGATTCATCACCACTGGGCGATCGCCTCAAACAACGGGGCCATTCTTTTTCCTGAAAAATAGGATTACTCTATTTTGAGTTGGGGCCAGTTTTGTTTAGGATTCAGTCGGGCGGTAGGTTTCAATAGGGGGTAACCGATCGCCTCAAAGATGGCTTGCCTGCTTTCATTCCGGCAAGCGGTTTGGTACTGGCTGGCCGATCGCTCCGAACACCAAGAGCCATTCTTTCCAGTTAGGTATTAGATGTGTAACCAAGTTAGGAGGGGAGCATCTCAATTTGGCCTCAAAGGGGAATTTATACGCCTTGCTCCCCCTTCGGTGCTAAAGACATTTATTCCTTATACCTCCCTCTCCTCTTAGGGGAGGGTTGGGAAGAGGGCACCGGCGGTTAGGTCTCTTTGCCAAATTGAGATGCTCCCGGTTAGGAGTCACTGCATCTCTTACAAGACAAGACTTTCACTTGCATCAAGGAGTTAGTTGGAAAGCTAAATTTTCGGGTTATTTTTAGTTAGCTTTCCGCGTTGGTTATGGATTAACCAGTAAATAAATCGCACACTTCTTTCCCTTCAATTAGTATCCCCAACAGGTGAGAATTTGAACCAGTGTAACCCCATACTGGCGGCGATACTACTGAAATTTCAATTCAATTAATATCCCCAGTGAGTGGGGAGAGTCAGCCTGTTGCACAAGTTTGAGTTTTAAAAGAGTGTCTTTGGAGTTTACCAAAAGTTGAATAGGTAGAGCTTTTATCGCTACGAAAGCTCTAACTTTTTAAGTTTTTCTTTGCGAATTACATGGGAGTCGAAGCCTTATTCGATTTCCGCATTCGTATAAGACTTCAACTTAAAGACTTTGTTTTAATGACCTCGTCATCATCGGTCATGAAATAAAATTGTGCCCTAACCCTTGGGCTGGGGGACACCTTTGCTGCTAGAGCGTCAGGCTGGGGACATTGCTCTATGCGGTAGAGGTGTCTCCAAAAACTATATTACTCGAAGCCTACTCTTTTGTCAACAGTCACCTCTCCCATTCGTATAAGACTTCAACTAAAGACTTTGTTTTAACGTTTTCCATTCAATTAGTTTCCCCAGCGAGTGGGGAGACTGATGTCTCTACATTAGAGTGGGTTATGCCAGATGTTTCCATTCAATTAGTTTCCCCAGCGAGTGGGGAGTTCGGATTGACTAATCTAGGCTTTATTAAAGCTAACTATCCGGAGTTTCCATTCAATTAGTTTCCCCAGCGAGTGGGGAGCCAACATGACTACTTACAAAGACTGCTTAGTGACTATCCCAGAAATGTTTCCATTCAATTAGTTTCCCCAGCGAGTGGGGAGTGGAGCCGACGTGAGTGCCTCCGCGCGACGAGCCGCGACGTTTCCATTCAATTAGTTTCCCCAGCGAGTGGGGAGAGTATTTCTCTGTCCCTATGTTCATTTCAATCCCTAACGAGTTTCCATTCAATTAGTTTCCCCAGCGAGTGGGGAGTCAGTCAAACTACTCGAAGTTGGAAGACAAGGTAGACTAGGGTAGGGTCGATGGGGGCGATAAAACCCCGCACCTCCCTGTTAGAACTGGACGTGCGAGTTTCCCCGCATCCAGCTCCCGATAATCTAGCCAATTGGCTTGCTTGAGTGGATATAATCATGACAGGATTCATGTACTGCCG
>NZ_JAFLQW010000573.1 GCF_017313335.1 Phormidium pseudopriestleyi FRX01
AAGACACTGGATTAACCCAATAAGCCTGTTTAATCTTTAAGTTTTAGTAGCTCCAGACTAGCTACGCATCCGTAGGTAAGAACTTGAACACTTGCCTCTAACGTAGTGAATAAACACTTAGTCTGGTAAACATTAGGCTTTAAAAGCCCACGCTGTACTGTACTCAGTCAGCGTTGGGTAGTTTACACCCTGGACACCACCTCGATCCAGTCTACCAAAATATGTTTAAGTTTTAGATCATTCAGTTGGGGTACAACTTGGTCCAAGGCGGTGGCGAGTTGGGGATAGGAAAGGTTGTGCCAATGGGACGGGTCTCCACTCAGGGGCGATCGCCCTTCGGGGGTTAAAAAGATGGCAATTTGCCGTTCTTTGGGGATACGTTGCGCTGAACCCAACCGTCGCATCTCCATAATTTCTAAGTCCGCTTGGTTGAGACCTTCTCGGTCCGAAATATTGTTATCGATCGCCACTAAAAACTCACCGGGTCGATACAGAATCAGATCCAGGCGCAATTGCGGTGCGATCGCCCCACAGAGGAGGCGATAGGGTTGGCTAAAATGCTCCAGAGGAATGCAGTCACCACAGAGTTTGACAAGCTGTTCTAAAAACAGTGAACCTTGTCCATGACTGCCCTCGGCATCTAACAGCCACCCTAATACCGTAGTTTGGGTTGCCTCATTTTTGCTCAGTTGCAAGAGAGAAAATAGATTAAAATTAGCAACCTGACGCTGCCTGGACTTCTGATGAATGTCGGAAAAACTTGACAAGAATGCCGACATCTGAGTTTGTGTTTTCTCTCGTTTTGACTGCCCTAGGGTTCTAAATTTACCAAGAAGGGCGCTCATTTTTTGGACTTTAGATGGCATTTAAAATTGGGACAGAAGGTCGAATGTGCTGGATGGATAAAGTGTCAGCTAAGGGTTCAATGGGAAGGGTAATCATAAATTCTGCCCCTTTTCCAGGTTCGGAACTCACCTCGATTTTACCCCCATGTTTTTCTACCACGCCGTAAGCAATCGACAATCCCAAACCCGTGCCTTTTCCGGGGGCTTTCGTGGTGTAAAATGGGTCAAATATTTTGTTGTAGATTGCCTCATCAATCCCGGGACCATTATCCGCAATTTTTACCTGGATAGTTCTTTCGTTGAGCTTCTGGGTTTGAATGATGATTTGGTGAGGGGACTGAGAAGTTTTGGAGGCTTTCTGCGGTTGGCTTTCTAAGGCATCGATCGCATTGGAAATCAAGTGCATAAACACTTGGTTAAGTTGCGCCGGATAGCACTCGATTGGGTCCAATTCCTCATAGCGGGTAATCACTTCAATGTGTGGGTACAAACGATGGTTACAGAGTAACAGGGTACTGTCAATTCCTTCGTGAATATCTACTCGTTTTTTCTCGGCTTCGTCCAGGCGTGAAAAGTTACGCAAAGAAAGGACAATCTGCCGAATTCGCTCGGAACCAATGCTCATGGAGGAGAGCATTTTGGTCAAGTCGGTGATGACGAATTCTAAATCCACATCTTCAATGAGTTCCTGAAGTTCCGAGGACGGATTAGTATGCTCTTTTTGATACAGTTTGACGATTTTGAGGATGTCTTGGATGTAATGATTGCTATGCTCAATGTTGCCGGTGATAAAGTTGATGGGATTATTGATTTCGTGGGCAATTCCAGCCACCAACTGTCCCAGACTCGACATTTTTTCGGTTTGAATGAGCTGGGTTTGAGCTTGCTGAATTTCCTGGAGTTGTTCTTCAACTCGACTGATTAGTTGATTGAGAGAGGTGGCTAATAAACCGGCTTCATCTTCGGTGAGGATGGGGACGCGGAGTCTATAATTGGATTGTTCAGTGGTTCGTAGGGCAACTTGGGTGACCCATTCAATGGGACGGGCGATCGCCCGACTGGTGTAGTAGGCTAACATCGCGGCGATCGCCACGGATAGAATCATGCTGAAAATTGTGATTTTCCATCGCAGGGATTCGGCTTGATTAAAAGTCTCTTCGGCGGCCTTCTCTTGGGAATTGGCCGAAATTAAGGTCGGGTCTAGTTCCTGATAGAGGGCTTCTAATGCCGCTTCTACTTGGGAAATTTGGGCCAAAACTTTCTTTCTTTCCGAGTCGTTTAAACGGATAGATAAATCGGCAAACTCAGGGGATGACGAGGTCTGCAATTGAATTAAGTCTTGAGAAGATTTTTCGGCAATTTGTTGAATTTTCCATAATTTTTGCAGTTGGGATTCATTAAGGGTGACTAAACTATTCTCCTGGGTGTTAACCAACCCTTGCAAATAGCTTAAAAGGGTCTTAATTTTCTGAGTTTGGGCCAGAAAATTACGGCTTTTTGATTCACTCCACAGGGACTGATCCGTACTGGCGACTAAACCTTGTTGATACGATCGCGCGGTGACCACCTCATATTGCAAATGGGTAAGGATCCGCTGTTGTTCGTAGGCATGAACCAGTTGTTGTTTTGCTTTGTTCTGATAGCGATCGCCCACGACTAACCCCAGACCCGTTCCCAATAACGCGATCGAAATGGTCAGAGCATAACCATAGCCGATTTTTTGCTTAATACTTAAGCGGCGAATCTTGGTTTTGAGCTGCTCCAGGAGATTTGGAGCGGATTTCTCTACCGGGCGAATCTGTAGTGGATCCACAATCGCTCTCTGTTGTCGGGTCTCTAGGACCTCGTAAGGCTGTTGAAGCTGCATAAAAGGGACTTCCTTTGCTGATAAAGATACTTGGATCTGAAGACAGGCGTTGACACTCCCGATGTCTAAAGACACGGGGATTCTTGCATAGCCTTAGACCAAAGCCTAATTCTAATGGGCGCTGCTCATTTCGCCTCTAATAAGTCGGCTCAAATCTAGTTTGAACTTTCCCTTTACGTTTAGTTTGCG
>NZ_JAFLQW010000264.1 GCF_017313335.1 Phormidium pseudopriestleyi FRX01
TAACCCGGATTAGGGGATATGACGCGATCGCGCTGCAAGGCGTTCGACTACGGCGATTAACTCCGCTGTATCAACAGGTTTAGGGAGGTAGATATCATATCCGTCTTTGAGGGCGCGGATGCGGTCTTCTGAACGTGCATAAGCGGTGACTGCCGCTGCCGGTAAATATCCCCCTTCGGATAATTCCATTCTTCTAATGTGATAAATCAGGGTATATCCATCTTCTTCCGGCATGGCGATATCGGAGATTAGCACTTGAGGGTGAAATTGGGGAATGGCAATCAGGGCTTGGCGGACCGACGCTGCTGCCTGGACCTGTGCACCGCACTCTTCCAGAATGAGAGTGAGTAAACTCCGAGCATCGGCTTCATCATCCACCACCAGAACTCTCACTCCATCCAGAGAAGTTGCCCAGTTTAAATCCTGGAGAGGGTCTAACGTGACGCCATCAGATTCGGTCGGGTTCGGAAGCTCACACCGAGGCATCAGAGGGAGTTCTACGGTAAACATTGCACCTTGACCTAATCCAGGACTGTCTGCCGACACGGTACCCCCGTGGAGTTCAGTGAGGTGGCGCACGATCGCCAGTCCGAGTCCGAGTCCATTATAGGCGCGGGTGCTAGAACTGTCCGCCTGCCGGAAGCGATCAAAAACATAGGGCAGAAATTCCGATTTAATTCCTTGACCTGTATCTATAATACGGATTTGTATAGAATTCTGGAACTGCTCCAAAATAACGGTGACACAGCCCTCCGGGGGGGTAAATTTAATGGCATTGGAGAGTAAGTTCCAGACAATTTGCTGCAAGCGATCGCGATCGCCAGAAACAGGACCAGCATGGCGATTCAGTTGAGTCTTCAGTTGAATATGTTTAGCCTCCGCAGCGGGACAAACCGACTCGATCGCCTCTTTGATAGCCCTCAGCAGGGAAATCGAGGTCACATTTAGGCGTAATTTCCCGGTGATAATCCGGGACACATCGAGCAAATCCTCGATCAGTTGAAACTGTAATCGGGCGTTACGTTCGATGGTTTCGAGGGCTAATCCCATTTTTTCCTCAGACAGTCTCCGATTGCGTAAAATCTGCGACCATCCCAGAATGCAGTTGAGTGGGGTTCGCAACTCGTGAGATAGGGTCGCTAGAAACTCATCTTTGAGCCGGTTGGCATCTTGAGCTTCCCGATAAAGACTGGCATTATCTAAGGCGATCGCCGCCCGATGAGCCAGCTTTTCTGCCAACATCAAATCCGTGTGATCGTAGTAGCGACTGCCTGCCTCTAGCACAAAGGTGATCGTTCCGAGGGTTCGCCCTCGTGCTTTGAGCGGGACACACATTCCGCTATTTAAGCGCAACTCACGGAGAATTCGCAAATGTTCTGCATCGCAAGCAGTCTCCACCAGCACGGAGTCCGGGATATGAGGATACAGTTCTGATTGTCCGGTGCGCAGGACGTTAGCTTGTCCCATTGTCGCCTCTTTTTTCGGGGGATAGCGGCGATGCAGTTCTTTGGCGAGTTCTTCTTTGTCCGGGTCAGTGTGAGCTACCGCCAGCCGCTCAATCGTCCCATCTTTTTCGACCACATCGATCGCACACCAGTCCGCTATACTAGGAATCGTGAGATGAGCCAGACTATCCAAGGTGGTTTGGTAGTCGAGGGAATTCGCCAGAACACTACTCGCTGTGGCTAAAAACCGCTCTTGCTGTTGCGATCGCTTGCGATCATCAATATCTGTGGCCGTTCCTAACCACTTGAGGGGGCGATCTCCCACTCCGGCGATCGGATTCATACGCAGAGTGTGCCAACGGTAGAGTCCATCGGACCTTTGCAAGCGCACCTCTATTTCGTAGGCGGTTTCTGTGGCGATCGCGTTGCGCCAATGGGCCACTGCTTCTGAGCGATCGCTCGGATGAATCAACTCTAGGGGCGATCGCTGCAAAATTTGTTCTAAACTCAGCCCAATATAATTCACCCCACTGGGATTGCAATATTCCAGCTTTCCCTCATGGGTACATAAAAATATCATTTGGGGGAGAGCTTCCGCCAGGGATCGATACAGTTCTTCGCTGTGGCGGAGGGCTTCTTCGATCTGTTTCCGGTGGGTAATATCCACAAAAGCTCCCACCGCTCCTCGGGTTTGCCCCTCTTCATCAAGGATCGGGGCGGCATAAGTCAGGAACTCGATCACTCTCCCATCTTCATGGATAGCATCTACTTCAAACTCTAGCACTTCTACCTGATTGGTAGCCGCATAGCGCATCGGAAGCTCCTCGGGAGCGAGTTCCCGGCCATTGTGGTAGAGTTTAAATCCATGTTCTGCTGCTTCAGGCAGGGGGTGATAATGGGGAACAATCGGGGAGGAAATCCCCAAGTTGTGAGCTAGAACCGAATTAAACTGGATCTGCTCACAGTGTGGATCTTCGGAAATGGCAATGCCAATGGGGATAAACTTGAGGAGGGTTTGTAACTCTTTAACCCGCCGCTTTAGGGTGCGATTCAGCTTGAGAATTTCGGTTTGCGCCCACTGACGCAACGTGATATCGGTTGTTGCCCCAATCCATTTATAAGGTTCTCCCTGTTCATCCCACAAGGCCGTTCCCCGATCGCTCCAATAGAGATAAATCCCATCGGCCCGCTGGATTTGGTACTCTTCATCAAAGGGTTCTCGGGTCTGTAAATGCCGGTCTATGGCATTTTCGACTCGCTCGCGATCGCTCGGATGGAGGCGATCGAGCCAAGCTTGGCGAGTGGGGGCAAATCCTCCCTCCTCATATCCGAGTTGTTCGTCAATGTTCCCAAACCATTCCACTCGTCCCGTGGCAATCTCCCATTCATAGATCAGATCGCTAGTGTTTTCCGCTGTAATCCGAAAACGTTCCGTGGATTGGCGCAGGGCCGCTTCCGTCGCGTAGCGATCGCTGATATCAATGCCGGTGCTGATGATATACTCCATCTCCCCTTTCGCATCGCACAAGACCGTATTCGACCAGGCGATCGCTCGTCGGCCCCCATCTTTGGTCACCCAGTCATTAATATACGCGTTGGGTGTCGCTGTCGATCGCCGGTTCTCAAACACTCGTTTGATAGACTCGATTTCCTCGGGAACCACCAACTGCTCCCAAATATAAAGCCCCTGCACTTCCGCAAAGGAATAACCCGTCGTGGTTTCGCAAGATTGGTTAAAACTCACAATCCGACCTTGGCGATCGAGAATCACAACTAAATTGGGAATTGCATTCACCACTGCCGCCAAAAAATCCCGTTCTTGGTGAAGTTCCATCGTCGCTGATTCCGCGCTCTCACCCCGGTCTCGAAAATAAGCACAAAGCCCTTCTCCGTGGGGATAAAACCGCACTTCAAACCGTTTTTGTAAGGGGGGATAATCCTCTTCGAGTTCGATTGTTCTTCTCTCTGCCAAGGCTCGATGATACCCGCGATAAAAGGAACTCCCCACGCTTTCGGGAAAGATATTCCACAAATATTGTCCCCTCAGGTTTTCTACCCGGTGATTCAGCAGTTTCGCCCCGGCTGGATTAATATAAGTATAGCGCCCCTGGCGGTCAAAACAGGCAAACCCATCGGTAATGTTGTCCAGGAAAGTTAGGGGGTCCTCCTTCTGCACTTTGGTAAAGTCCCGTTGAGTCTGTTCCCGGAGTTCGGGGTCTTGACTAGGGTCAGGGTCTTTTAAGTGAGTATTCACCCGAGTTAGCAATTCATGGATACACCATGAGTGGTCGAGAAACTCGGGTCCACAGTCGCTTTCGGAGGGACACTCCACAGGTTCCCCTTCGCTCACGGTTAGGGGAAACTGGATCACTGGGATCTCTTTTCCGTTGACTCCTGTCCCGATTTCCTGTAGCCAGTCTAAGGTTTCGGGGGCGATCGCATCGGTGAGAATTGCAGACGGAGCGAAATCCCGGGCGGCATCCAGGGCGGTTGTGCGATCGCCTGCGGTTTTGACTTTATATCCCCGGCGGACCAGTTGAGACTCTACATAGTCTCGGCGAACTGAGTTATCATCCACCAGCAAGATCCGGGCAGAAGGTCCAGATTCCTCCTGACGTCCCTCTAATAATGAAGAGTTGGGGGGTTGATTCTCGTTCCGACATGGTTCATCCTGGGGGGTAGGGAGGGCGATCGCCGTCGTCAAGACCCCACAGACTCGATTCCCTTGATCGTATATCGGACTGTGAGACAGATTGAACCACCCCACCACCTCCGACCCCGGGCGATCGAACACCAAACGACAATTCTCTGCTCCTCTGCCTTCTCCACTGCTGAACACTTGTTCTAACATTGGAGAGAGGATCTCCCAGGTTTCCCGGTTGAGGACCTCTCGTCCCGGTTGACCGAGGGAATCGGGATGATTGTAGTCCCCCAGCCACCCCAGGGCCGCCTCGTTGTAGATGAGTAGCCGCTCTGGGCCCCACCAGAGCAGGGTCGGAAATTGGGAAGCTAGACCCAAACTCACCGCTGTACGCCAACTGGGACCCCAAGTCTCAATCGCACCCAGAGGTGTGCTGGACCAGTCACGAACCTTTTTTAAGTTGTCCAGATCAGCGCTACCTATCCATCCCAATTGTTCTCTCCTTTTCTTCCGCTTGGCTGGCTGCTGTTCCATGATTTACAAAGGTCCTGGTGGTTTGGGTGTTCAGACTCGCTCACTTGCTAATCTTGGGTGTACATTTTTTTCGGAAATTTTACATCTACCAAAAGAAGGATTCACTGTTGAAAAGGGATTCACTGCCTTGATTTGATTTGTTGAGTTGCCGTTTTTTTTACAATAAATTTCGCCATCATTTAGGGCGGGCGATCGCCATCAACTGCCTTCATCCCTCTTTTTGATCCGGAGGGGCGATTTAATTGAGTTAGGGAAAGGGTAGGCATTTGAGGCGGCCTCCTTTCATCATTCTTCTCTAACTTTGTAAAAGAAAAACCGCGATTGCCCTTGACTTTTTCTGGGATTTGACATACATTATGGATAATGGAAAAGGTCCGCCTATATATACCCAGTTTTAGGGGAAATTCACAGTCTGAATTCCGACATAATTAGGCGATCGCAGCCTCAAGAGGGTGATCAGACCAAACCCCTACATCAGATCAGAGGGTGATCAGACCAAACCCCTACATGAAACAACGTTACTACGAACAGGGGAGGGCCTCTGGCTGGACTGGGAGGGAAAATTTCACTGACCCCTTGACAAACCTGGGGACAGGGGTTATATAATAGTTCTCTAGTCTAATCGTTATCAGTTAAGTGCCGAAGGGCAACAGGTTGTAACGAAGACTGGATGCGGGCGTAATTCAGTGGTAGAATGTCAGCTTCCCAAGCTGAACGTCGTGGGTTCGAGTCCCATCGCCCGCTTTTTGTTTGGCTGAATGTTAGGGCTGGCGTCTAGGGTGACGAGTGGCTTTCCTGTGTTCCCGGGTTTCACTACAATGGGAAGATTGGCAGTTTAGCAACTTAGCAGCAACGATGGGATATTCGATTGAGGTCTATGACCACAACTTTGAGCAAGAAGTCTTAGAAAAGTCTTATGAAATTCCGGCGATCGTGGACTTTTATGCCGTTTGGTGTGGTCCTTGTCAGATGTTAAAGCCGATGTTGGAAAAGGTCGCCCTAGAATATGATTGTGTGGTGGCGAAGGTGAATATTGATGAAAATCAATATTTAGCACAAGCATTTCGGGTGGAAGGGGTACCGGATGTGAAAATTATCCGAAATGGCGAAGTGTTGAATGGATTTGTCGGGGTGTTGCCAGAACCGCAATTGCGAGAATTTTTGGCAAATTGTCATATTAAGTCGGGTTTAGATGAAGGGTTGGAGGCGATTCGCCAGTCACTTGTAGGAGGAAATCGCACCGAAGCTGAGGCGATGTTTGCATCCCTGTTAACACAATATCCAGAGAATAGACGGTTGCGATTAGAAGCAGCAAAGTTCTATATCAGTGAGGATGAGTTAGCAAAAGTTGAGGAACTTTTAGGGGTGATTCAAGCGGATGAACCGGAATTTTTTGCAGAAGTGCAAGCGGTGAAGGCGTTACTTCAGTTTAAGATGGAATGCAATCATTCTTCAGGAGAGGGTGAATTGGACCGGATGTTTACTCAGGCATCTTGTTTGACGGTGGCGGGGAACTATGAGGAGGCGTTGCCACTTTTCCTAAAGATTGTGGAAAGCGATCGCAGTTATAAAAAGGATGGAGGGAGAAAGGCGATGCTGTCTATTTTTGACTTATTGGGAAATGACCATCCTCTGACGACGGTTTATCGCCGGAATTTAATGACGGTGCTATTTTGAGGGATATGGGTCATTCGGTGCATTCTGGATTGAGAATGCACTGAACTTCTGGCGCGATCGCACCCCGGATCCTTAGAAATCCGGGGAGTCGGTGGCAAATTTTCCAACAAATTGACTGAAACTCATACTGGGGATCGGTGCGATCGCCAGTTTCCTGATGTCAGGATCGAGTAGGTGAAGTAGTGAGTTGCAGATTTAGGAAGTCTACCTCAATTTCAATTTTTGACCTCTACCCAAGGGTAGAGTTGAGGTGAAACCTTTTTTTGCTGAAGAATTCATGAAACGCTCGATCGCTAACAGGTGAGATTGATGAGACTTTATTATCGTGGTGTCAGCTATGATTTAACTCCTCCCGTGAAAACACCACCGGGGAAAATTTCTGGAACCTATCGGGGTAAGTCTTGGCAGTTCCAACAAGGGGACTTGTCAGGACAACTTGGAGAGTGCGATCGCTGTCACTTTTATTCAGGGGATTCACACTTACTCTGTGCCGTACATCCCCAGGGTCCAAATGCAGAAAATTGCCCGGATTTCCGGTTAAATCTTCAGACGAAACCTTTGAATCAGCAAGCTTTAAAAACCCATAAATTATTCAATTTTTAAACGGTTTTATATTTTCAGGGAGGATAGGCAACCCCTATCCTCCTTTTTTTTACGGCGTTATAGGTCAGTTTATTAGCGTTTCTCCGAGTTATAATGTACATTCTTTTGGAGTGCGAGCATCTTGCTCGTTCTTATCAATAGCAAGCAAGATGCTCGCACTCCTTATAGCCTCTGTACCATGAGAGTCCGGGAAACGCTAATAACGAATTTTTTGCTTAATAAATAGCGGTTTTTGGTTTATATTTAACCAACAGGGAAACTAATCCCGCCCCGATGAATAATCCAACTCCGTTGGCCCAATAACCCAAGCTGGTGGGGTTGACCATTCTCAGGACGGTGAGTTGACCAATGCCATAAAAGGCCTGTTGAATAAACCACCACATCAGATAAAACAAGGCGGGAACTTCGATGGGAATAAATAAGATTAGTAAGGGTAAGAGACTTTCGATTTTAGCTTTAGGAAAGTTCAGCAAATAAGCGCCCAGAATGGCAGAAACTGCGCCATTGGCCCCGATGATCGGGACTGCTAAGTTCGGGGCGATCGCCACCTGGGCGATCGCCGTGAGGATGCCACAGACTATGTAAAATAGCAAAAACCGGCCATGTCCGAGAATCTCTTCAATCCGCTTGCCAAACACCCATAAGAACAGCATATTCCCCAAAATTTGACTAAAACTGCTGTGGAGAAACATCGAGAACAGTAAGGGACCGGCAGACATGACAATTAAGGCAACCCAGGCGGCAGGACTGGGATTGCGAATCGCATCGGTGACAACCGAAGTCATGCGATCGCTGACGACACCCCAACTTTGCAAAAAGGCCCCGAGTTGGCCCGTGGCCTCTAGTTTGAGTTCCATCACAAATAGCGCCACATTTAATCCAATCAGGCCGTAGGTGACCAAAGGGGGATAACGATTGGGGAGATTATCATCAATAGGTATCATTGCTAAAGGTTATGATTTTTCTCTATCTTGACTCCCTATTATGGACGTAAAAATAGGGGGGTGATATCCAAAGGTGATAGTTTTTCTGGTTTGACCCGGGGGCGATCGCCTGATTTTTTCCATAAATTTACTCCTTTAGGCAGTTGCACTGGCTGTTTTTTTAGAGATTGACAGGTCGGGTTATCGTCCCTGAACCCTTAATTTCTCTAGGTTGTCACTAGACTCACCTCTCTCCATTCGGTTTGGGGAACTACGGATTTTTGCGTAAATTGTTTCTTGTTTCGGGCGAAATATTACTTTCTTTACAAAAAATTTAAAAATTTAATCTCTAGCTTTATAAAAATTTTATATAAACTCTCTCAAGATTTTATGTAGCCTAACAAAGCAGATCCTTTCCCCCTGTTTATTGATAGCAATCTTTCTTCGTAATTGGGCGAATCGGCTACCTGTGACTTCTGAAAAACTGGGTTTAAGGCAACTTCCGGCAATCTTTCTAAAGATAGATACAGCCTCAGCCCATGCAGGGTTAGATAGAAGAGAACAAAAGGGTGGAATCAGCGGGGAAAATGAATGATTTTCGCGATACATCTACTTTATTTTGCTTATATTTCCAGTGAGCATCAAAGCAAAAATTCCCTCCTATTTTAGGCTTGTTTTAATTATTTAAAGCTTTTGTTTGAATCAATGACTTTTAAAAAGTAAGGAGAAAATCAGTATGTTATGGAATATCGACTCATCAAATTATGAAATCCGGGCGGAAGGAGATATCCGGCGATCAGAGGCGGGGAACAATACCCTAATCCAAGTGGAAACCGATGAGGCGATCGCCAGTAACTCAGGGGACGATTTAATCGTGGGAGGACCCGCAGACGATTTATTAATGGGTGAACTCGGTAACGATACCATTTATGGGGGGAGTGGAAATAACACTCTATTTGGGGGAACGGGTCATCTGATAGTCCAAGATTGGGATGGTCAAGACTTATTAGTAGGGGGACCCGGAAATGATTTAATCTTTGGAAATCAAGCCAATGATACCCTGTATGGCGGGGAAGGAGACGATACCCTCTATGGCGGTAAAGATAACGACTTCTTGTTTGGCAATGGCGGAAATGATGTCCTATTTGGGGACTTAGGAAGTGATAGCCTATGGGGAGGGGAAGGACAAAATAGTTTTCAAATCGGCAGACGTTTCGATGTTCCCGGATTCCTCAGTACCGGAGGTCCGACCCTGGATGATGCAGACTGGATTATGGATTTTACCCCGGGTCAAGACTTAATTGGATTACTAGGGAGACTCACCTTTGATGAGTTGAATATTTTCGCGGGAACGGGTGTCAATACAGGGGATACCATTATTCAAGATAAAATTACTCAAGAGTATTTAGCCATCGTCAAAAATATCTCTCCCGAGGCGATCGGACGTGGCAATTTTTCGCCTTACTCTGCACCCCCAGTCCCGTCATTACCCAGTCTAAATCCCCCAGTCATCAATCCGACACTACCTGTCAATTCGACTTCTCCGAATCAAGAAGAAATTGCTCCCATTGATCAACCCTCAGATTTGCCACCGGATGTTTCCTCCCCAACTGAAGAAGACGAACCCTCAGATTTGCCACCGGATGTGACTCCGGAAATTGAAGACAATCAGAACGACATCAATTTAGAACCTGATGTGACTCCTGAAATTGAAGACAATCAGGA
>NZ_JAFLQW010000168.1 GCF_017313335.1 Phormidium pseudopriestleyi FRX01
AACGATTTGCCGACGGCGGTTGTGGGAGACTCGGAGCAATTGCAACCGGGAGAATGGGCGATCGCGATCGGCAATCCCCTCGGGTTGGATAATACCGTTACCGTGGGCATTATTAGCGGAACTGGGCGATCGGCTTCTCAAATTGGGGTCCCAGATAAGCGGGTGAATTTCATTCAAACCGATGCGGCGATTAATCCGGGTAACTCAGGCGGTCCTTTGCTCAATCAGCGCGGTGAAGTGATTGGCATGAATACCGCGATTATTCAAGGTGCTCAAGGATTAGGATTTGCGATTCCCATTAATCGCGCTCAAGATATTGCTCAACAATTGATTGCTAACGGAGAAGTTCAACATCCGTATCTGGGTATTCAAATGGTGCAGTTGACTCCAGAACTGAAAAATGAAATTAACAATAATCCCAATGCCGGGTTAACGGTTACCGAAGACCGAGGGATTTTAATTGCCCGAGTCATGCCGGATTCTCCTGCTATTCGCAGTGGAATCCGTGCCGGTGATGTGATTGTTTCAATTAATGGAGTCCAAATGGCGGATGCCAATGCTGTACAACAGCAAGTGGAACGGACTCGCATTGGGGACGAATTGCAAATGCAAGTGATTCGCAATGGTCAACCGATGACCTTGGCGTTACAACCGGGTGCTTTCCCTTCCCAAGCTAGTAATTAATTAGCTCTAAATCCCAATCATTTTTTTCTGGCTCTGTTGTGGAACTGTTAACAAGACTTCCCAACTGAGCCAATTTTTTTTGGGCTTGATGTTTATATTGCAGTTGTTTTAACCAAAAGTTGAATATTAAATTTAAAGAACGGCGATCGCAGGTTAAGAGAGCTAGAGAAACGGTTGAGAACACGCTCATTAACCTGCTGCCGTAACGACGCGATCGCGTCCTTGGGACTTGCCCTGATATAAAGCTGCATCTGCTGCTTGCATGAGGTTGTTTCCACTTAACCCATGTTGAGGAAAAACAGCCACGCCAACTGAAATACTTACCCTAGGAAGGTCTTGATCTAAATAGGTCAATTTTAAACGTTTAACCTGTTTGCGTAGATGCTCCGCTTGTTGCTGAGTCTTCTCTAAAGACGCTTCGGGTAAAATGACCATAAATTCCTCTCCCCCATATCGACAAGCAATATCAAGAGCACCACTTTCAGTTTTGAGTAGCCATCCGAATTCCTGTAAGACTACATCCCCCGCCTCATGTCCGTAGGTATCGTTGAATCTCTTAAAATGGTCAACATCCAGCATGATCAAACCCAGCGATCGCTCGGTCAGTTGAGCACGACATAGTTCCCGTTCTAAAGATTTGGCTAAATACCGGCGGTTAAATAAACCCGTTAATGGATCGCGAATAGACTGTTCATGCAATAACTCTTCCATGAGGTCGGAATGCTCGACGATGGTGTCGAGCATGATTTCTAGGTCCGCCTTTTCTCGAAGCAGGTTCGTCACCAGAAACTGGTAGGTGGATTCAGTTTGCTGGCGATCGCGCTGTTCGGCTTCCAATTTTTGCATCAACTCCGAAACCAAAGCACTCAGGGTCTGGTTATGGAGCATCAAAGTCTTTTGGGTACAGAGCAGTTTGGCCTTTTCCTGCTTAAATTTATCAAGTTTCAGGCGCAGTCTTTCCACCTCCAAAAGTAGAGAGGTGTTGGGTTCTGGCTCATCTTCATCGGCTTGATAAAATTTGGTCTTGACACAAGTCATGTTTCTCGATGGCTCAATTGTCATGACGGGGTACTCCTTTAAACTTTACTATTATATCTCGACTATAAATCCAGTGTCATCCCTTTGACAGATGCAACTTTTTAAAAAATAAGGTGAGGATTTTATTTCTGTACGCCTGATTCCCAATTCCGTCCTTTAGAAAAATCATATAGCTTTTCCTAAATGATTTATGCCCTCTCCTGCTCCCCTTTCCTTGTAGGAGAGGGGTTGGGGGAGAGGTCTTCTTCCACAACTGCTGCAAGGACTGCTATAGCTAGGGTAGCCATCAGCCGTTGATATATTTTGGACAGCTTTATTAGGGATTTCATGAATTTTTAGCAAAAGTTGATAAAGCATCTGATAATTTCCCGGTTTTAAACCCCTCAACTTCGGTTTAAAAACTTCCTTGATCATCATGGACTGCTGTGATGACGCAACCCACAGCAGTCGGTGATTTTTACTCCAGAGTTGGCCGAGTTGATCAGAAGTAATTCAGCAGATTATTTAGAAAATGTACCCCCGGGACTTAGACCAAAGGAAGAGACAACTGAAACCGGCTGCCTTTTCCCACTTCACTTTCAACCTGAATTTGACCCCCTTGGAGTTCCACTAACCGCCGAGAAATGGCTAATCCGATGCCGGTGCCATTGCTGCCACTGGACCCGCGCCAGAAGCGATCGAACACATGAGGCAGATCAGTCGGGGGGATACCGGACCCGGTATCAATCACAGCAATCCACAGATAACCCGTACTGGTCCAGGTTCGCAGACAAATCGAACCCCGCGCCGTATGACGAAAGGCATTCCCCAGAAGATTGACGAGCACTTGTTCTAAGCGATCGGGGTCCGCCATCACTGCCGGGAGTTGAGGAGGACAGTCTAATTGCAACACCAGGTTTTCTTCCAGAATCCAATCGGAAAACCGTTCAATTAAGGTTTCCAATAGAGGACGCACATTCATCCGCTGCAAATCAATCGGCAAATAACCCGCTTCGGCTTTGGAGAGTTCCTGCAAGTCATTGACTAACCTTTCCAGACGCCGAGTTTCTTTGGCAAGACGGTGATAAATATCGGGATTCGGTGGTAGAGTGCCATCTTCAAGTTGTTCCAAATTGCCGCGAATAATGGTTAAGGGGGTTCGCAGTTCGTGAGTCAAATCACTAATCAGTTCCCGGCGTCGGTGCTCCACATTTTCGATACTGGCTGCCATGCGATTAAAACTGTTACTGAGGCGATTGAGTTCGGGAATTTCACTCGCAGGCATTCGCTGATGGAGTTC
>NZ_JAFLQW010000132.1 GCF_017313335.1 Phormidium pseudopriestleyi FRX01
CCCTAGGGGCACCCCTCCAGAGGAGGGGAATGGGGAAAATTCCCCTCCTCTGGAGGGGTGCCCGTAGGGCGGGGTGGTGGTTGCCTAACATCAGATGCACCCGTTTTCAACTGGACTTAATACCGCTTGACCTTAAACTCATACTGGCGAAACGTATTCGGGTCTAAAGGCGGAAATTTTTGTTTCCAATTGGAGACAATATAAAAATAATTCTTGGCATCTTCTAAACAATATTCATAAATTCTATTAATAATTTCACTGGCATTTTCTTTTTGAGATAGGACCCGCTTGGCATTCCGGCGAATATAAAGGCCATTAATTTGTTTATCAATGTTGATATCCAGATATTCAAATAATCCATTTAATCCGCCGCGATATTGAGATTGTTTGGGGTCATATAAATCTAAAATAGTTAGAGGACTGATGTCGGGTTTTAGTTTCAATGACCTGATTCGCTTCGTTAAACAATATAAATCACTGTTGATAATATTAAAACCCACAAAAATTTTACCTTGCAATAATTGCAGGTCGCTAATAATTTCTTTAACTAAATGCTTTTCTTCTCGATGATTTTCGATTAATTGAATTTTAATATATTGAGACTCATTTGTTTCTAGGATTCGAGTAATTGTATAGCCAAAAATTCTTTGTTGGACCTTGTTTGGCGTGACGTAAACCGGAAAAAATTCTAAATCAATAAAGACTAAATTATGAAGATGGCCCGGATAAAAATTGTTAATGAAATCAGTTTCTAGCCAGAGTTCTTTTTTCCACATGGTAGCCTACAATACAAGAAGATAGTGAATAAGAGATATACTATATCATATAATTCTATCGGGATTTTCAGGGCAACTTACTTAGGCCGATCGCACCAAGGCCCTAGGAAAGTTGAGAGAGTCTGTGGGGTATTAACCAAGAAAGCGAGGATTGGCGCGATCGCCCTGTAACAGTAAAGGTTTTCTAGGAAAATCCGATGCCGGTCCTACGCTTCCTAGGATGCCTGTAGAAAATCACCCTCGTGAAGTTTGACAGTGACAGCAGTGGCAGGCTACAACCGTGGAGACTGTTGGTGTTAAGACGATTATTTTAGGCGATCGCGGGGATTCATGAACTATGTAAATGGATTGGGCCTCAAATTGACTTGGGACGCCTTGTTAAAACAGTTTTCTGCCGATCGCAAACTCGGTAAAAAAATCTTATTTAATTTAGTCAGTACCTATTCTCATCCCCAACGATATTATCATAACCTCGGACATATTCAGTTCATGATGGAAATCCTCGACCGAATGAAACCTCTAGCAAAGGATTTCCCCGCTATTTATTTATCCACCTGGTTTCATGATGTCATTTATGACCCCACCGCCTCTGATAATGAGGAAAAAAGTGCCGAATATGCCGGGGAAATCTTACCCACATTAAACATTCCCGCCTCAACCATTGCCGCCACCCAAACCATGATTCTCAAGACGAAACATCATGAAGCGGCAGAGAATGAATTGGATACACAGATTCTTCTCGATGCAGATTGGGCAATTTTGGCGACCGAACCGACGGAATATCAGTTTTACACCCAGGCGATTCGTCGAGAATTTGTAGCCTATTCTGAAGCCGATTATCGCCGGGGGAGAACCCAATTTTTGAAAGGACTCTTAAAGCGCGATCGCCTCTATTTTACTCCCCTAATGTTTGAGGAACAAGAGGCGATCGCCCGCCGTAACTTAGAACAAGAAATCCAAACCCTTTCCTGGTAGGGTCAGCCGTCCCAACCCTACCCGGATCAACCTTACAAATATTTCTGCAAAATCACCTTTAATTTATCCTTAATCCGAGGCGGCACTCGTTCCATTGGCGTTAAAATCGCATATTTCAACGCCGAATGTGCCTTACTTTCCGGGGAATTTTTGCCCAATCGCCTCACCACTTCTTGGATTACTTTCTCGGCATTGGCGGCATTAGCATGGAGGTGTTCCAATATCATCTCTACGGTCACACTATCATGCATCGGATGCCAACAGTCATAATCCGTCACCAAGGCCAAAGTTGCATAAGCAATTTCCGCTTCCCGGGCCAATTTTGCCTCGGTTAAATTAGTCATCCCAATGATACTCGCCCCCCAACTGCGATACAGATTAGATTCAGCTTGAGTGGAAAACGCCGGCCCTTCCATACAGACATAAGTTCCGCCGCGATGCAGATTAACCTCCGGTAAATTCAAACTGGCAACCGCATCAGAGAGGATTTCTGCGAGGCGATCGCAAACGGGTTCCCCAAAGGCAATATGGGCAACAATACCCTCACCAAAAAAGCTAGACATCCGATGTTGAGTGCGATCGATAAACTGATCCGGAACCACCATATCCAGCGGTTTCACCTCCTCCTTCAACGAACCCACCGCCGAGGCCGAAATAATATAGTCCACCCCTAATTTTTTCAGGGCATAAATATTAGCCCGAAACGGAATTTCCGAAGGCATCAGACTATGGTGACGACCATGACGGGCTAAAAAAGCCACCCGGGTGCCCTCTAAAGTCCCGATAATCGCCGCATCCGAAGGAGAACCAAAGGGGGTATTCATCGGCACTTCTTCAATATCTTTAAGCGCCTCCATTTCATAGAGTCCGCTTCCCCCAATAATACCGATTTTAACGGGTTCCATTGTATCCTAATTCCTCTATTGTTTCACAACAAAGCCCGCTAATGCGGGCTAATCTTAATGAATTTTAAGTTAAATTGGGTTGGTTCTTAAGCATTCGTTCCCTCTTTCACAAAATGCCCGATCGCACTCGAAACCAACGATAACACGAGTGCTCCAATGATAGCCGGAAAAAAGCCATTCACCGCAAACCCTGGGGTAAGATATCCCACCAGGGCGAGGGTGATGCCATTAATCACCAACAAAAATAACCCCAAAGTCAAAATCGTTAAAGGTAACGTCAAAAGCACCAGAATCGGTTTGACAATGGCATTAATCAATCCCATTAAAATAGCAGCAAGAGCAGCAGATGAAAACCCAGCAACATAGATACCGGGAACAACATAGGCCGTAATCAGCAGAGAAATGGCCGCAACCAACCAAGTAATGATAAAACCGAGCATAAGTCTGTTTCCAGGGTCACTTCACCTTAAATTGTAACCACAGATTTGCCAATTTCGCCCCAAAATGCAGTACCCTGAGCTATAGACCTTGCTGGGTTACTGTAAAAAAACCTTGACAAATCCCGTTATGAACTTGCGACACTTGGCTGCTGCTGCCTTAGCTATCCTGCTCTTATTCATGCCCTTACCCGCATTAGCGCAGGCTTATAAATACTATCCGCCTCCGCTTTCCTATAGCAATGCCCAACTTTCCGGGAAAGACTTTTCAGGGCAGTTCTTGCGGACCGCAGAGTTTTCTAATGCGGATTTACAATTTACCAATTTCTCAAATGTTCAGGCAGAGGGGGCCATTTTTAGCCTTTCCATGATGAAAGAGGCGAATTTTCATGGGGCGGATTTGACCAATTCTATGCTGGAATGGACCAACTTAACCAATGCCGATTTCACCGATGCGGTGTTAGTCGAGGCGCTGTTTCTCGGGGCGAATGTCAAGAAGATGAAAATTACAGGTGCAGACTTCACCGATGCCATTTTAGATGGGGCGCAAGTCAAGCAACTCTGTGAAACTGCCAGTGGCGTCAATCCAAAAACCGGGGTTGATACTCGTGAATCCCTCGGCTGCCGGTAACCTATCCTCGTGACGAAAGTTGCAACACCCGGCGGGGGATCAATCCCCCGCCTAACAGCTTAAGTCGGTTGAAACCGACTGAAAGTCTTATTGGACAATGTTTTTAGTTAGTTTTTAACCCACGGTAGGGATTTATCTCCCGCCGGAGTTGGGAAGGTGGCAAAATGTCAGTTTCAACCGCCTGAAAGTCTTAGGAGGTAATGTTTGTAGTCGGTTTTAACCGACTTTAGCTATTAGGCGGGGGTTTCAACCCCCGCCGGTTGTTGCCTCAGAACGAGGGATTGGGTTAGGATTCCCCTAGAATTTTGGCGGCCGCGGCGACACCGGCACCGACTTGGGCTGTTGCCTTACCGAGTTCTTGCAAGGCGGCTTCTAGGGCAGCAATGGCGGTGAGGATGTCGCGATCGCTGACAAATCCTAAATGTCCAATCCGGAAGATTTCTCCCTTGAGGTGGTCTTGTCCTCCAGCCATCACAATATCAAACCGTTTCTTGACAATAGACCGAATTTGTTCCGCATCCGAAGTCACGACAGCGGTAATCGATCGCGCTGCTGCATGATCCGGCGCATAGAGTTTTAATCCCATTGCCGTTGCTGCCGCACGAGTGGCCTTCATTTGCCGTTCGTGGCGCTTGAAGATATTTTCTAACCCTTCCTGCTTCATCATCCGCAGGGTGGTTTGCAAGGCAAAAATTAGGTTAATTGGGGGGGTAAATGGACTGCTATTTTTATCCGTGGCTTTCTTGTATTTGCCCAAATCCAGATAAAATTTCGGCAGTTTAGCCGTTTTGTAGGCGGACCATGCTTTGGCGCTGACGGCGACAAATCCCAGTCCCGGGGGAATCATAAAGCCTTTTTGTGACCCCGAGGCGACTACATCGAGTCCCCAAGCGTCAAACGGCACATTCATCGCCCCTAAACTGGTGACTGCATCAACGATAATTAATGCCTCACCGTGAGCTTTAACGTGACGATTGATGGTTTCTAGGTCATTGACAACCCCAGTGGACGTTTCGCTGTGAGTGACGATGACGGCTTTAATTTCTTTGTTGGTATCCGCTTCCAGCTTTTGCCGGAATTGCTCAGGGTCCAAAGCTTGTCCCCATTCAGCGGTGATGGGGTCTACGGTGAGGTTATAGGCTTTGGCAACGAACGCCCAGCGTTCACCAAATTTACCATTGCTCGCGACAATGACGCGATCGCCTGGACTCAGGAAGTTAATGATTCCCGCTTCCATCGCGCCAGTCCCCGACGCCGTAAGCATCAAGACATCGCTTTGAGTTTGGTGCAGCCATTTCAAATTTTCCGTCACCTCGGCGATGACTGCCTCAAATTCTTTGCTACGGTGGCCTATGGGATGTTTTGCCAAGGCTCTCAATGCTTGTTCTGGCACCGGAGTGGGGCCAGGAATCATTAGCATCAGCTTGTCGTCCATGAAATCTAGTCCTAATGCAATTAAATTTAAGTTTGAGGAGTTCCGATAGATGCCTCCCGTAAGGCTCTGTACCGGCGAGTGCTGTTGCTGAATGCGCTTTCACCCGAATCTTTGATTCTACTGGTTTACTGTCCTCAATGCAAGAGCTTTTGCTTACTCAGCAGGGGCAGAATTTCCAGGAGTCTTAGCCGCCGCCACTTCATTAAGGGACCAGCGGTGTTCTACGGGCATATTTTCGCGCTGACACCGAGACTCTAGCTGCTTCTGTTGGCTTTGGGCTTTTCTGAGGGTTACAATCAGTTGTTGCACCTGTTCCCTGGCGGAGGGATTCTGATTCACCGCATAGAGGGTTTGCCGTTCCAACAGTTGCAGAAGCAGTTCATAGTGAATGGGGGAAGGAAGAGGAATGGGTTCCATAATTGCGGCGGCGGTCTCCTGTAAATGGATGCTCAATTCCTAGGGAATCAGGCATTGCATTGTTTTAGTATAGAACCTGACAGGTCTTGAAGGGCGATCGGGCCGAGGAATGGATTACTCGGTTGGGGAGGGGAGACCTAACCCCCCAACCCCCTTCCCTCCGAGGGAAGGGGGAGCCGGAAAGCCCCTCCCCTCAGAGGGGAGGGGTTTGGGGAGAGGTCTCTTTAAGCCCCCCCAGGAATCAATTACTCGGGAAAAATAGCAGCGAGGGCTTCCCCAGGGTCCGGTTGTTTCATTAAGGCTTCCCCAATCAATACGGCTTTGGCACCCGCATCGGCCACCCGTTTGAGGTCATCGGGGGTATGCAGTCCGGATTCGCTAACCATGAGGATGTTTTCCAGGCGATCGCGCCGTTGTTCCAGCAGTTGACAGGTGGTGGCTAAATCTACGGTAAAATCTTCGAGGTTGCGATTATTAATGCCAATTAAAGTAACCCCATCCAAGGCTAAAACTCGGTCCAATTCTTCTAAGGTATGTACTTCAATTAGGGGAGTTACTCCTAATGTTTTGGCAATTTTAATAAAATACTGCAAGTCTTTGTCAGAGAGGATTGCAGCAATCAGTAAGATAGCATCCGCCCCATTAACCCGTGCCAAATAAATCTGATAGGGATAGATGATAAAATCTTTACAAAGTAAGGGTAAATCGACAACTTCGCGGACGGCTTTGAGGTAGTCAAAACTGCCTTGAAAGAATTTACTATCGGTGAGGACTGATAGACAAGCGGCGCCGCCTTTCTGGTAAGATTGGGCGATCTCCACCGGGTCGAAGTCTTCGCGGATGACCCCTTTGCTGGGAGAGGCTTTTTTAATTTCAGCGATCGCCGCCGGTTGTTTAGATGCCGACACCAAGGCACCCAGAAAATCCTTCGGTGCAGGGACTGCCTGGAGGAGTTTTTGTAACTCTAGCAAAGGCTGGCGATCTCGCCATGCATCCACTTCTATTTCTTTATGCCAAACGATTTCTTCGAGAATATGTCGGGGTTCAGCATCAGGAACCTGGATTTGATAGCGCATCGACTTGACGCCTACAGCAGGATTCGGAGGACGGCGGCGAATATTTGGCATGGGGTTAGAATCAATCAACAGAAATAACAGCAGGTTGAGGAAAGAATTTCGGCAGGGATTTAAACCAGCACCCCTAGAGACCTGACCCGGCCAGTCTCTACCTCAGTAGTAAAGATTTAACCACAAAAGCGATCGTTAGAAACCGACTCCGAGGAGAGGCAGTTAGGTAAATCACTCAATTCAGGGGGTGGAGTGAATCAATTCCTCAATTAAACTAACTGGAACGCGATCGCCATCCGTCCCAACCGTTTGAGAATCTGTAACACATCATAGAGTTGATTTCGCCGAGGCAGCAGAGAAAATACACTCGATAATTCATATTGGGGAAATTCTTGATGTTGCAGTTTCACAAAAATAAAATTTCCCCCATTCGTCACCATGCCAAAAACCGGGCGTTGGGGATTCGGATGAGCCAGCATATAAGCTAAAGTTTGCGGTAAAGCCATTTCTAAGGAAAAACTGGTTTCCTTAGATTCAATCACCACCACCCACAGCCTTTCCAACAGAACCAACGCATCAATCCGACCCCGATAAATAATATCATCTTGTTCAGCCGTAATTTGCACAGTCGGTTCAGTGGTAAACCGAAAGGGCGGCTCAAAAAATCCCGCCAAATCCAGCAGGGGTGACAACACAATTAATTTAATCGTTTCTTCTCCCAGTTGACCCTCAGAAAGTTGGTAAAAGTATTTTTGCTGAATCCCATCAAGGGTTTGTTGCTCCGAGGCAGTCATACTATGATCCAGGTTTAACCACTCCTGGAAAAATTGGTCATCGGTAGTACGCTGGAGATTAAATTGGGTTTGCAGTTGGCTGAAGGTTTTAACAGTGCGCTCTATGGGTAAAGTTTGGGTCATAATTTGAAGGGGGAGAGCAATAATTAGGCG
>NZ_JAFLQW010000563.1 GCF_017313335.1 Phormidium pseudopriestleyi FRX01
CTTTGCCGAGGCGATCGCCTCGGCAAAGGAAAGATACTCATTGCCTAGTGCAGGATGGCGAAAGAACATGACCAGCTTATTCAGAAGCGGAAAATCCTTCAAACTTCCACACGAATGGTTGAGCCAAGGTGCGGTTGAAGTAAGTGATAAATTCTAAAATCTGGTGTTTGAGGTCGTCAGTCGAAGTAAAGTTTCCCCGTCGGATGAGGCTCCCGGTTAAGATACTGAACCAGCACTCAATTTGGTTTAACCACGAGGTGTGTTTGGGCAAATAAACAAAGCGAATTTGATGGGTGAGGTCACTCAAAAATTCGGCCCGAGTTTTCATAGATTTCAGAACTCCTTCTTTACCTTTAACTCCCAAATCTATGTCTAGCTGACCATGAGATGCTACCAGTCGTACCAGGGACTCGGATTTATGCGTATTCAATTGGTCAACGATAAAAATCCAATCGCCTTGAGGGTCGTTCGCGATTGTCTTCTTGACATGAGTAGCAAAGTCTATCTCTGTACGTTGCGGGCCAATCGATGGGGTGATCACTTGCCCTTGTGCAACATCCCAATTAGCAATTAAACTAATGGTCCCATGCCGAATATACTCGAATTCTGTCCGTTCTACTCGTCTCATTTGCATTGACTGAGTGGGGTATATTCTTTCTATTGCCTGAACCCCAGTCATCTCATCTGTACTGATTAAATGCACCCCTTGATTCGCCAAATCCGGTGCGCTTTTATGAAGTTGACAGATACTTTTTATCTGCTCTCGAAATTGGGCGTTATCATGGGGGCGGGCATTTAACCCGTAACGATTCCGGTGAGGTTGTAAAGACGCTTCTTTTTAAAAAACGCCCCACACTTCGGGGAGAAATTTCTTCGACGATTCCTCGTTTGACTGCTTCTTGGGCGAGTTCCGTTGGCGTCCATTGATTAACTGGACGCTCGCTCTGTGAGGGCTGTTCACAGGCTACGGCTACAATTTGTACGATCTGTTCGACGCTAAATTTGGCTGGGGTTCCTGGTCGAGGTTGATCGCTCAATACCTCTATAATTAGTTGTTTTAATTTCTTTTCACTGACCCCCTTGTCGAATGCCAGGTTGAGTTCTTCTGTTGCTTCAATCCAACGAGTACGCCACTTTCGCACTGTGGCCCGATTGATGTTTAACTGTTTGCTAATATCCGTGTTATTCATGGAAGATGACGCATAAAGGACTAATTGCGCCCGAGTGACTAATTGATGGGTATTGGTGACCCGACCGGCGATCTTCTCTAAAATCTGGCGTTGACGGGTAGATGTTGTGCAGGCTTCGGCTTTTGGAGTAGGCATTATCGGTTTGATACGGCAGGAGACAACGTTAACGGCAAGCCAACGGCATGGGGTGGCATTGAAGCTCATTCCATTATAGCTGATTATGTTCTTTCGCCACCCTGCACTAGCTTAACAGCAGTACGGATGCTCATAATAATTAATCACAACCCATACTAAGGTTCTGAACCGATTAAATCGTCAGTAAAAGACGTTAAAACCTACCCCCGGACTGGAGGAAAGTCACGACCGAGGAAGCTCCTTGTAAGACACTTGATAGCAGACCGCCATTTTTGGACAAAGGATTGCGCCCGGAAACCCTGACCATAGGGATATTAAGGCTGTGCAGTCTTAAGAATCCCCGTCGCGATCGCGACGGAGATTGTCAATGACGTTAATGCCCTTATTCGAGAGTTGTGGTGTGGGGACAAAAATAAAGTGCCACGCGATCGCTCCTGGGGCGACTACCGCCCGCTCCAAGCGAGTGATTTCTTCGGCTTTGAGTTGCAGTTTTGGGGGGGTTGACTCTTCTACAACGGAGGGTTCTGGTTCGGTTTGGGGAATTACAGCCCTTAAAGCGGCGATTGCTGGGTTAATATCCGGGGACGCGGTTTCGTTGCGATGGGACGCAATAGTTTGTTCTAGTCCTTTCGTTCCTCCCAGTAAGGCATCAAATCCTTGCGAACTCAGTATAACTTCTTGATCCCGCAGTACCCGCAAATAGCTTTCCATTTCACGTGGCTCATTCTTCTGCCTCTTTAACGCCGACCATACCGGATAACCCTTTGAGGGAATGAAAACTCCGAAACAGTTCGTTTAAAACAGACCGCTCTATTTTCTGTTTTCCCACAAACGGTTCGATCGCCAATAATTCTCGACGCACTGCGGTTAAGTGGTCTTCACATTCGGCAAAATAGTCTTCAAAATCACAATGGGTGTGTATTGTAGCTGGGATGTCCCAGGACGAATCTCAGCACTTCCATTCCGTGCATATCGGGCATATTCAAATCTAAAATCATTAAATCGAAGGGAGCAACCGCTAGTTGTTCTATCGCTTCTAGTCCATTCCCTGCTTCCTGAAATGTCACGTTGGTTAAGTCTCGCAGAGATGCAATTACCATTTTTCTCATCGTAGCGGAATCATCCACAACTAAAATCCGTTTCATCTTTTCTTTTTCCTTGAATGGATGCTGTGCTTAAACCTAAAAAGGGTGACTCTTATTCCTTGGGGTGAACTGAAGATATTGATCGGTTCCGATTTTGATTCGGGGTGTTTTTGTCCTGAGCATGAATGCCCAAACGGTCTTTTTTTATGACTTGCCTGAAATTTATAGCCAACCAGCGCTCCTAGGGCTTTCTAAAATTTATATAATATTCATGCAGCAACGAATGAGACTCTAGTCAATGACAGCACCCCATTGACCTCGAACTAACCCTTTAACTATTTTCTCATGTTCTTTTCCAAATGGGGGGTTTCTTCAAAAAATGAAACAATATTCCCAGAGCTTTCTAAAATTGCTAATTTCGTCAACCCATATCCCCGGCCCTGCTTGGAGAGTCGAGCATGACGGAGTAGAGTCGGGCTGAAATCCGCTCGGGCATTCGTCGGAGCCTGTTCCTCCCCTGAAATACCCTAGGGATGAGGGTTTTTTTGCTCTGATCGTTCTCTTGTTTGAGTTGGATTTAGGCAGGTTTTAAGTCTTGATTAGTCTTCTAAATTCTCAGTTTAACCCATTTTAAAAACCGTTCATCTCTTATTTTATTTTTAAAAATTTCCGCAATTTTACGATTTATAGATGATTAAAAAATATTTTACTCAACTAGAATAACTTTATTTTATCAGCAATTAATGAGGGGGTTTATGAAATTAATGAAAATTTAATTATTTAGAAAAATCCAAGTTGGACAACATTTTTGTTTTGAAACAGGAGGACTCGATTTTGGCGATCGCAAGGCGGGTGCAAGGAAGGGTTTCCTGTTTCTATAAACGCGGGAAATCACCGAAGCGATGGGTGGGAGTGGGATGGATGATTCAGGGATTTATTTGGAAAAACCCCCTAACTATAGCAATCCTTGCAGCAGTTGTGGAATGAACCCTCACCCCCAACCCCCTTCGACCCTTCGACCCCCTTCGACCCCCTTCGACTGGCTCAGGGCTCAGGGCTCAGGGCTCAGGACAGGCCTCTCCCAAAGCGGGAGAGGGGAGCAGGAGAGGGCATAAATCATTAAGGAAAAGCTATATCTCCCCGAGGCGATCGCCTTTGCTAGTCCGAGGGTACAGAATGGGAACGACAAACCGGCTTTTTGGAGAAAATCTGTAGACATTAGCACCTAATCTCAGCCAAAAACCCAATTTCTTCTCCCTTGTCTCCTATCCTCTCCCGATGCTCTAGGGGCGAAAAATTACCCTTGCGATCGGGGGGCGACTGCTTCCATACTCAGAGAATAGGTCAATCCGTAACAATCAAGGGACCCTTCTTCGCTATGCCAACTCCTGTAACCCACCCCACCCAATTGGGTGAACCGGCGATCGCCAATGCCGATATCCAATTGCTGGTCCTCGATATTGATGGCACCATTGCTGGAGTCTCAAATCAAATCACCCAATCGGTGAAAGAAGCGATCGCCGCAGTGCACAGAAAAGGCATCCCCGTGGCGATCGCCACGGGACGGATGTATCGATCTGCCCTCCGGTTCCACCAGGAAATTGTCTCCCCCTTACCCTTAATCGCCTACCAAGGGGCATTAATCAAAGACCCCGCCACTGAAACCCTTCATTACCACACCCCAGTTGCATCGGAAATCGCCCTGGAATTATTAGACTACTTTGATGACTCTAGGGTGCGATCGCAGCTTTCAGTTCACTGCTATATCGACGATTGTCTCTACGTTCGGGAACTCACCGCCCTCAGCCAAGCTTACGGCGATCGCACCGGAGTGACACCCATTCCATTAGGCGACTTGCGACCCCTAATCGCCGCATCCGCCCCCACGAAACTCCTCGCCCTCAGCCAAAACACGGCTTTAATCGACGAGTTGCTGCAAGCCTTTAGCCTGCGCTATACCCCCACAGAACTCTACCTCACCAAATCTCATCCCACGTTCCTAGAAGCGGGAAATCCAGCGGTGAATAAAGGCGCTGCCGTCCGTTATCTAGCCGAAGATATCCTCGGACTCTCCCCTGGGAACGTCATGTGTATTGGGGACAATTTTAATGATGTGGAAATGCTGGAGTATGCCGGGATTGGGGTGGCGATGGGTAATGCTCCCGAGGGCGTCAAAGCTGTCGCCAATTGGGTGAGTCCCTCTGTAGAAGAAGAAGGGGTTGCCCGGGCGATCGAGCGGTTTTTGCTGTAACTGGGAGGAACCCATTCCCTGAAGAATGGGGGAGATGGCGCAGTTGGGGGAGTTGGGAGTGGTTCTCGTGTCATGGCAAAGCCATGACACGCTCAATAGGCGGCTCTTTTTCCTGTAGCGCTTAAGCTTTCCTCACGAGGCAACGAATTCCGTATTACTACAAACTAGGGGAAAGGTGGCAACGACTGAAGTCGTTGGGTTTTTGTAGAGTTTTAAAAATTTGCAGCAGAAAGGGCACCGACGACTGGCCGTGTTTCGTCTCGGTGCCCTTATCTGGTTCGCTCCTCACACACCTGTTAATATATCGAACCCAAGCGGATTTGTCACCCCCCTCAACAAACTTTTTTGAGAATTTTGTGACATTTTTTTGAGTTCAGATTCCTAGACGGAGGGACCTTGGCTAAAGTTCCAATGGGGCGAAACTGCTCAAGTCTTTTTCTAGTAAGCATTTTAGCAATTTTTGAACAAGGAAAATTAACCCCAATCGGGTTTGGGCTAAATCAAGATCCTGGGATTGAACAGATCCCCAAATTTGACATTGAGCGTAAAAAGTCAGGAAGTCCTGACTTAAGAGGGTGGCGACACTTAATCGGCTAGTAATTTGGGTTGGAGAAACGGGAGAACTGAGTGCGTCTACGGTGGCGATCGCCCGGGAAATTAAGGCGCGTTCAGCAGGATGATGGGGCTTTATGTGGGTTGGGGAGTCCAACCAGGGGATGGGGTCTGGTGCAATCAGATAGCCAATACCAGGATGGGCGGGGGTTTCCAGGGTAATTAAGCCCTCTCGGTGGGCCAACCGTAACAGGGCGCAACACCGGGCATGGGCGTACTGAATCGGAAATAAATCGGGGAACCTAGAGGGGGGAAGGGGTCCCGGGTCTGGAGTGGGGTCCAGTTGGAAGTCCCAAGGGATGGCGCGTTGTAACCAAATCGCCATCCCAGGGTCTGTGAGTTCGAGGTATAGTTTGCCTGGAGGAATCACGCTGAGTATCCAGTGGTTGGCTGCAATGGGAAATGCGAGGTCTGGGGGCCTGGAGTCACGGAAACCCTGGGCGATCGCCAGGGCAATTTCCATCAGGGGCATAAACCCCTGTTTCGCCAGTTGTAGGGCGACTGGGGAAATATAAAGGATCCGTTGGGAATCTTTGGCGCGATAGAGGGGGATAGACTGGGGCCAAGTCAGGGGGCCTGACCCACCCGAGCGATCGCCCGGTGCCAAAGATGAGAGGATGGCTTGTTGGAGTTGGGCTAGGAGTATGGGGGCGATCGCCAAGGGTTCAACCATCATCAGGGGAGGGGGTGAGAGAGTCGGTGCGTCGAGTCCGCTGGGGTCCCCAGGACAATCAGAGAACCCAAGCCATTCAATCCATCACCGGACAAAACTGGGCCAAAAGTAACCGGACAAGTTAGAGGGGGTTAAGTAATATGGGCTACCCTAATTGTTGGATCCCAGCTTATTTTAATATGAACCGAGAACTGTTAAAGCGCGATCGCGCCAAACCCATGACAAATTATCCTGAACTCCCAGATTTCTTACCTGCTTTGAACTGGTTTCAAAACCGAGTCAGTTTAGGAACGGGGAATCGACAAGGCGAAGGGTCTGGCAAAAACCGCCTATTTTTATGCGTTTGAGCCAGACTCATGGTCAACGTTATCAACGATTTTCAACAGTTTATGACGTTTTAGAGAAGGGAGTATTTACATCGCCACCGCATCATCTGCTTTGGTGCATCGAGCCAAACTCTGCAAAAATTTTAGGTATGTATTCATCTGAACCGGACCAACCCTCTCGGCCTTTTTTAACTCAACAAGCGATTTTGGAGTGGGCTGAACAACACTATCGATGTCGAACCTTTCGGAAAGAAGAACGAATTCCCACCCGTCCTGGATTAGTATATTTAGTGATATCAGGAGCCGTCCGATTGGTGGGAATTGCCAAAGATAGCTCCAGTTCCCTCCAAGTTTCATCCCGGAAAAAGACCGGGGGCAATCTCCCGGATGCCGACTTGCCCTCAGTCGAAGTCGCCACCCCTGAGCGATCGCCTAAGCTGTCCCCGACCCCGGGGAATGTTGCGGATCAAGGCTCGAAACTCAATACCCTCCCCGTTTTAGGGGAAAACAAAGGGGAAAACGCCGAAACCTTTTTAGGATTTGTAAGTCAGGGTCAACCCTTTGAAGTAGCCAGCGAGACGTTTTTCACCTTTGAAGCCTACGCTCACATTGACCAAACTGCTGTGATGTGGATGTACTGGCCGGACTTAGATCAGTGGCCGTTATTTCGACAACAGGTCCTGGATGCGTTTCGGTATCAACACCAGCGCAAGCTTCTGTGGCTGGGAATTTTGGGACAACGACGCACGATCGCCAAACTGTTGGGATTTTTGACCTTACTGATTGAGGAACATGGTCAAGCGATTGGGAATGATTCAGAAGGAGAGGGGATAAGTGGGTATTACCTGCCTTGGACTTTAACTCACGCTCAAATTGGCAGTGCGATCGGCTCAACTCGGGTAACCGTGACGCGATTAATGGGCAAATTACGGGCGGAAGGGTTGATTCAAGTCGGTGAAGGTCACTTAATTGGGTTACCCCCC
>NZ_JAFLQW010000512.1 GCF_017313335.1 Phormidium pseudopriestleyi FRX01
CCCCCTCTCCTTACCAAGGAGAGGGGGGCTGGGGGGGGTGAGGTTCTAGCTCCCCCCTCTCCTTACCAAGGAGAGGGGGGCGGGGGGGGGTGAGGTTCTAGGGAACTCCAAAAAATAAAATCCCCAAAACGTTCGTAGTGACTCCTTCACGCCCGTCATCTTAAAGAAACCCCTGAAGGGGTTACTACAAACTTGAGCTAGTGACTCCTTCACGCCCGTCATCTTAAAGAAACCCGTGAAGGGGGGAAGTTGAACGTTTGGATGATTTATATTTTGCAATCCCCTTACTCAAAATCATCCTCAATATCATCATCATCATCAAAATCCTCATCATCCTCGAAATCCTCCTCAAGGATGGAGAGCGATCGCACCTCTTTACCCCCCTTCACTCCCAAATTCCCATCACCCAACAACTCATCGTCCGCCTCATCATCATCAGGAGGCAAAATCTCCCCATCCAACTCGATCACCTTATTCCCATAAGCCCGCGCCGTATGGTCATCCAGCACCACACCCTGAAACTCCTGGGGCTCCTCCTCAATCACCCCCTCATAAGCACTATCATCCGGCAACAGCATCATATCCTCATAAGCATTAAACCCAGTCCCCGCAGGAATCAGCCGCCCAATAATCACATTCTCCTTCAACCCACGCAACCAATCAGACTTACCCTCGATCGCCGCTTCAGTCAGCACCCGAGTCGTCTCCTGAAAAGAAGCCGCCGAAATAAAACTATCCGTATTCAACGACGCCTTAGTAATCCCCAACAACAGCGGAGTGTACTTCGCCGGCGCACCGCCGGTAATCGACATCGCCTCATTCACCCGTTCCACCTGTTGCAACTCAATCAACTCCCCAGGCAGCATAGTCGTATCCCCGCCATCATCAATCCTCACCTTGTTCGTCATCTGACGCACAATCACCTCAATGTGCTTATCACTAATATCAATCCCTTGGGACAAATACACCGACTGCACTTCACTCACCAAAAACGTCTGCACTTGCTGAAAACTCAACAGCGTATGCTCATAATTCCGTTCCCCCGGCAGATTGAAGAAAATCTCCAAAATCTCATGAGGATTGCTCGGTCCATCAGTTAGCGGTTCCCCCGCCTTCACCCGCTGACCATCACTCACCAGCAGGGGCTGACCCGGGCCCAACTCATAATCCGTAACAGCCCCATCATCTTCTACTACTTTCAAAATCACCGTATCATCATCCCCATACACCACCTGGGCCACCCCAGGCAAGGCGGCCAATACGCAACCCTCTTTCGGCTTACGGGCCTCCAGCAATTCCTCAATCCGGGGCAACCCTTGAATAATATCCCCAGTCTTGGTGCGCTCAAACACCAGCAACACCAGGTTATCCCCCCGCTGCACTAAGGAGCCATCATCCACATGAAGCACAGCCCCAGGAGACACTCGGTAAGGACGCGCCAGACGCAACTTAATCCGGTAATTCCCCTGGGCTAAGGCCGAACTATCGTCAGGCTCTAGGGCCGTCACTTCCACGACCCGACCTGAATCGGGCATCCGGAGTCCGTTGGCGATTTCGGTGTTCTCGATGACAAATTCTCCCACTTTGACTGTGGGTTCTTCAAAGGAGTCTACGGTAATGACATCATTATCCCGGACCACCAGGACCCGGCGAATGGCTTCTGCCCCTTCGCGAATCCCGCGAATTTCACCGGCTTCTTTGCCGAGAATTTCGGTGCGGGCGACGACTGCCCCGGGGGGAATCCGGTCCCCATCTTTGACTAACAGGCGAGTTTGGGTACTGCCTTGGGTGGTATCGGCGACGACATCCCGGCGAATGACTAGGGATTCAAGGATGACTAACTGTAACCGCATGGGCGCACCCTTAGAGGGGTCCAACTCTTCGGAGGAATTCTGTTCCTCAACTGACACTGGCACTAATTCAATGTCTGCGGCGAGTCCAGGGGCATCTTTATCAATTTCCAGGACTAACTGGGTCCGCAGCAATTCCAACCCTTCTACAGATTTGACCCGTTCTCCATCTTTATAGGGCAACCGCTGGACGGCGCGCAGTTGAATCATGGCCTCTTCCCCATTGTTCAGAGACTCCTGAGAGGGAATGGCGGGTTCATCCAAGACGGGATATTCGACTATGGGACGCAGCAATAAGGCGGGACCTTCGGGGGTTTCTAGGATTTCGACGTAGCGCAATTCCTGGGCGATGAGTCCGGGGATAATTTCTTGACCGGGATTGACGATTGTGCCATTGGCGATCGCCACTTTTTCCGGGTCTTCAATCATTATCAATTCCCCGGGCTTGATGGTGACTTCCCGGAGGATGTCGTTTTTCTGGGTGACTTCGACGACTCCACTGGTGGCACATTTGATGTCTTTGACTATTTCTGTGGCGGCTTCAACAAATTGGCCGTCTTCTACTAGCAACAAGGAAATGTCTTTGTTGATTTCGTGGCATTCTTCGGGAATCCAGAGTAAGGTGCCGCCTTTGACGACTTCATAGCCTTGTTTGGCTTTACCCCGCTTGAGCACGTCCACTCCGGCATATTTGATGATTCCCCCGCTTTGGGTGCGGTAGGTTTCGTCGATTAGTTCGGCGACGACTTGATGATTTAAGACTTTGGTTCCGGGGGTGGCTTTCAGGGAGAATAACTGTTTGCCAATGGTTTCAATGGTGTAGTGGTCGCGGCCTCCGGTGGAGGTGGCATAGACGGTGGCGCGGTCGAGGGTGACGGAGGCGGTGATGATTTCGATTTCCCGAGGCATGGAGGATGGGCGGTTTTCCATTTCTCCTAGGAGTCGGACGATGCCGCCGTTGTCGGTGACGAGTTTGGTTTCGGCGAGGATTCCTCCGGGTTGGATGCGATCGCCATTTTTGACGACGGGTTCAGCGCCAGGGGGTAGGTTATAGACTTCTCCGGACAATATCCAGACGAGTCCTCCCCGGGTGGCGGTGCGGGTGGCGTTGCCTTGGCGGTCTTTTTTCTCTTCGGGTATCAAGTCGGCAAAGACGACTTCTCCGGCTAGGTCGGAGGCGACGTCTTTGGTGGCTTTTTCTGTTGTCCTTCGGGTGCGTCCGGGTAGGGGGACTTCTGCCAGGATGGTCAATGGTTCTACGTGGCGGCCATCGGGAATGAGGAGGACGGTGCCTTGGAAGACATCAAAGACGTGGTTGCGTCCGTTTGTTTGGAGTCGAATTTCTGATTTGGCATTTTCGACGACGAAGGCATCTTCTCCATGACGGGTCCGGAAGGCGCGTGCGCGCATGGTGGGGGAGTAGTGGACGGTTCCGGCGTCAGGGGCGGTGACGGTCCGGGCGACTTCTGCGGTGAAGACGCCGCCGGTGTGGAAGGTGCGCATGGTGAGTTGGGTGCCGGGTTCGCCTATGGATTGGGCGGCGATGATGCCGACGGCTTCTCCCATGTCTACGAGTTTGCCGTGGGCTAGACTCCAGCCATAGCAAAGCTGACAGACGCTGCGGGAGGCTTCGCAGGTGAGGGGCGATCGCACGATGACTTGTTCTACTCCATGTTTCATGATGTTTTCGCACAGTTCATCGTTCATGGGCTGATTGCGGGCGGCAATTAATTCGCCGGTTTGGGGGGAAATGATGTCTTGGATGGTGACTCGACCAAAGAGGCGATCGCTTAGGGGGATTAGTATTCGGTCTTCGTCCTTCATGGATTCTATGGGTATTCCGCGTGTGGTGCCGCAGTCTACTTCTCGGACGATTACGTCTTGGGAGACATCGACTAGACGCCGGGTGAGATAGCCGGAGTCTGCGGTTCGCAAGGCGGTATCGACTAGGCCTTTGCGGGCTCCGTAGGAGGAGATGATGTATTCGGTGACGGTGAGTCCTTCGCGGAAGTTGGTTTTAATGGGTAGGTCGATGATTTCCCCTTGGGGGTTGGCCATTAAGCCGCGCATTCCGACTAATTGCCGGACTTGGGAGACGTTTCCTCGTGCTCCGGAGAAGGCCATCATGTAGACGGAGTTGAGGGGGTCGGTTTCTTTGAAGTGACGGACTACTTCGTCTTTGAGGGCTTCGCTGGTGCTGTTCCAGGTGTCGATGACTTTTTGGAAGCGTTCTACTTCGGTGATTTCTCCTCGGGCATAGCGATTTTCGGTTCTGGTGATTTCGAGTTCGGCCCCCATTAATAGTTCGCGTTTGGAGGGGGGAATCATTAAGTCATCGACACTGATGGAGACTCCGGCTTTGGTGGCATAGCGGAATCCCAGGTCTTTGATGCGATCGGCAATTTGTGCACTCCGGGCTGTCCCATGTTGCACAAAAGTTCGGGAAATCAGGCTTTTAATTTGACCTTTATTAATAACTCGGTTGTAGAAAGTGAACTTCTTTTTAGTCATTAGTCTTTTATCCTTTGTCCTTTGACCGATGAAATGAAATAGGGAAATCAGGGAATTATTTGAAAATCCACTCTTGTCCCCCCTCGCCTCTTAGGAGAGTGGCGTCGGGGGTGAGGTTCTTTTCTTGCTCCCCCCTCTCCTTCCGAAGGAGAGGGGGGCGGGGGGGGTGAGGTTCTTTCCCGCCTTAACTCAACACATCCGCAATGGTTTTATTGAAGATAATTCGGCCTGCTGTGGTGTGAATGTATTGAGAAAGCAGATTACCATTGGCATCTTCTCTTATACGGCGATCGGCATAGAGTTTCGTCACCGTTCCATCAGAATGGTTGGTAACTTCGGGCTCGGTTTCTTTCACATCTGAATCAATATCCCAATTCATATCCAGCCGCACCCAAATCAAAGCGTGTAACTCAATCACCCCTTGTTGATATGCAATAATCGCATCCTGCAACGAGGAAAAATAACCCCCTGCACCCTTATGAGCTTTAGGATTATGGGCGGTCAAATAATAACAACCCAACACCATATCCTGAGAAGGCGTAACAATAGGCCGTCCCGTTGCCGGAGACATAATATTGTTAGAAGCCAACATCAATAACCGGGCTTCGGCTTGGGCCTCTAAACCTAGCGGAACGTGCACCGCCATTTGGTCTCCATCAAAGTCAGCATTAAATGCTGGACAAACTAACGGGTGCAATTGAATGGCGCGGCCATCCACCAAAATTGGCTCAAAGGCTTGAATCCCTAAACGGTGGAGGGTCGGTGCGCGGTTTAACAGGACGGGATGGGATTCAATCACCTCTTCCAAGACATCCCAAACACTCGGGTCAGCTCGTTGAATCAGCTTTTTGGCCGCCTTAATATTGTTCACCAAACCCTGACGAATCAGGCGGTGAATTACAAACGGTTGGAAAAGTTCGATCGCCATTTCCCGAGGCAATCCGCACTGGTGAATCTTCAGTTTCGGTCCGACGACAATCACGGAACGTCCGGAATAGTCCACCCGTTTTCCCAGCAAGTTTTGCCGGAATCGACCTTGTTTCCCCTCAATAATGTCGGACAAAGATTTCAGGGGTCGGTTATTTGCACCCACCACCGTCCGTCCCCGACGACCATTATCAATCAGGGCATCCACGGCCTCTTGCAACATCCGTTTTTCATTTCTAATGATGATTTCCGGGGCCAAAATCTCCTGCAATCGGGCTAACCGATTATTCCGGTTAATCACCCGCCGGTACAAATCATTTAAGTCACTGGTTGCAAACCGGCCCCCATCCAACTGCACCATCGGACGCAAGTCTGGGGGAATCACGGGAATATATTTCAGAACCATCCAATCGGGTTGAGACCCGGTGGCGATAAAGTTATCAATGACCCGCAAGCGTTTAATCAGTTTGGCCCGCTTTTGTCCTTTGGAGTTGGCGATTTCTTCGCGTAACTTTTCCGCTTCGGGTTCTAGGTCGAGGTCCTGTAATAACCGTTGCAATGCTTCGGCACCAATCCCGACTTCAATGCCGATGAGTTCCGTATCCTCACTATAGAGTTGGTCCTCGATTTCCATCCAAGCATCTTCACTCAGCAGTTGCTTGTATTGGAGATTGTCTGCATTTCCGGGACTCAGAACACAATAGGCATTGAAGTAGACAATTTGTTCGACATCCCGCAAGGGCATATCCAGGAGAATGGCGATATAGCTGGGAATGCCTTTGAGATACCAAACATGAGCAACTGGCGCGGCTAATTTAATAAAGCCCATGCGATGGCGACGCACCCGAGACTCGGTGACTTCTACGCCACATCTTTCACAAACAATGCCGCGATGTCGAACTCGCTTATATTTGCCGCAATGACATTCCCAATCTTTCGCGGGACCAAAAATTCGTTCACAAAATAAACCGTCCATTTCCGGTTTTAAGGTGCGGTAATTAATGGTTTCCGGTTTGGTGACCTCGCCGACAATTTGACCATTCGGCAGGGTTCGTTCACCCCATTGCCGAATTCGGTCTGGGGAGGCGATCGCAATCTTTACATAATCAAAGCGCTGCTCAATCTTTGGCATTTGATGTCCTTGGTCGTTGGTCGTTGGTCGTTGGTCGTTGGTCTTTGGTCCTTGGTCGTTGGTCGTTGGTCCTTGGTCGTTGGTCGTTGGTCGTTGGTCCTTGGTCTTTGGTCGTTAGTTGTTACTGATTGGTCATTCATCCAAACGACCAATGACGAATGACAAACAACAAATGACAAATGACAAATGACAAATGACAAATGACCAACGACAAACCTACTCTTCCTCCTCTAAAGCTTCCCGAGACACCGACTCATAAGTTGGCCGAGAGGGAGTGCGACGATTAGCCACATCTGCCATTAAGTCCACTTCTACATCCCGAGAAGTACCATCCTCCTGGGTCTGCACTTTATGCACCGCAATATCCAAACAAAGCGACTGCAACTCTCGCATCAACACTTTGAAAGACTCAGGAGTTCCCGGACGAGGAATCGCTTTTCCTTTGACGATCGCATTCAACGCCTCATTCCGTCCCTGCATATCATCGGACTTGACCGTCAGCAACTCCTGCAAGGTATAGGCCGCCCCAAATGCCTCCAAAGCCCAAACTTCCATTTCTCCAAACCGCTGGCCCCCTTGTTGCGCTTTACCGCCGAGGGGTTGCTGGGTGACCAAAGAATAGGGCCCCGTCGAACGGGCATGAATCTTGTCATCCACCAAATGCACCAACTTGAGCATATAAGCCTTACCCACCGTAATCGGACGGTCAAAAGCCTCTCCAGTCCGGCCATCATAAACTAAGGTTTTCCCGGGGTGGTCCTCATTAAATAACCAATCCTTACCCGTCTTCTGCCGAGACTCCCTCAACTTGCCATGCACCGTTTCCCGCGATTTTTCTGGCCCGTGCATTTCATCAAACGGCACAACCTTGAACCGGGACCCCAGATTTTGTCCGGCCCACCCCAGGAGGCACTCAAACACCTGGCCTACATTCATCCGCGAAGGCACACCCAAGGGATTCAACACGATATCCAACGGCGTCCCATCAGGCAGATAGGGCATATCTTCTAGGGGCAAAATCCGGGAAATAATTCCCTTATTCCCATGACGACCGGCCATTTTATCTCCGACCTGGATTTTCCGCTTTTGGGCCACATAAACCCGCACGACCATATTTGCACCCGGGGGCAGTTCATCCCCTTGTTCTCGGGTAAACACTCGCACATCCACAACCCGGCCTTTTTCCCCGTTCGGGACTCGCAGGGAGTTATCCCGCACGTCTCGGGCTTTTTCCCCGAAAATCGCCCGCAAGAGCTTTTCTTCTGGAGGTTGGTCCGACTCCCCTTTGGGCGTGACTTTACCCACGAGGATATCCCCGGATTCAACCCAGGCGCCAATCCGGATAATTCCCCCTTCATCTAACTGGCGGAGGGAATCTTCCCCAACGTTGGGAATTTCTCGGGTAATTTCTTCCGGTCCGAGTTTGGTTTGGCGGGCCTCAATTTCATATTTCTCAATGTGAATTGAGGTGTAGAGGTCGTCATAAACCAGACGCTCACTAATTAGAATGGCGTCTTCGTAGTTATAGCCTTCCCAAGGCATATAAGCCACGATAATATTCTGACCCAGGGCCAATTCCCCCCCTTCGGTGGAGGACCCATCAGCCAAGACCTGTCCGGCGACGACATCATCCCCTTCAAATACCAGGGGACGCTGGTTCAAGCAAGTGTCTTGGTTGGACCGTTGATATTTCTGTAGCTGATATTCCATAAACCGACCCGTGGGGTCCTGGACGCGAATTTTGGTGGCATCGACAAAGGTGACCATGCCATCGGTCCGGGAAACAACGACCATGCCGGAGTCCCGGGCCGCTTGTGCTTCCAGGCCGGTCCCGACTAAGGGGCGCTCAGGCAGTAACAGCGGCACGGCTTGCCGCTGCATATTAGAACCCATGAGGGCGCGGTTGGCGTCATCATGTTCCAGGAAGGGAATTAGAGAGGTTGCCACAGAGATAATCTGCACGGGAGAAACCGCCACATAGTCCACCTGATCCGGGGTGGTGGTGGTGAAATCTTGGCGATAGCGCACGGGGACGGTTTCACCCTGGATATAGCCGCCTTCATCGACGGTAATATCTCCAGGGGCCACCCGCAGGTCATCTTCCTCATCGGCGGTCATAAACAGGGCTCCGCGTTCCCGCAAAACCCGCCCATTTTCTACGGGATAAAAGGGAGTTTCGATAAATCCGTAGGGGTTGACTCTCGCGTGAGTCGCTAAGGAGCCAATTAAGCCAGCGTTGGGACCTTCTGGAGTCTCAATGGGGCAGATTCGTCCGTAGTGGGAGGGATGAATATCCCGGACCGCAAATCCAGCCCGTTCCCGAGTTAATCCGCCGGGACCGAGGGCGCTCAAGCGGCGTTTGTGGGTCAGTTCCGCTAGGGGGTTGGTCTGATCCATAAACTGGGAAAGCTGGGAGGACCCAAAGAATTCCTTGATGGCGGCGACGAGGGGTTTGGGGTTGACCAAGGAGGCGGGGGTGAGGGAGTCCGCATCGGAAACGGTCATGCGTTCGCGGATGATTCGTTCTAGGCGGTTGAGTCCGACTCTGATTTGGTTTTGCAGGAGTTCGCCGACCGATCGCACCCGACGATTGCCTAAGTGGTCAATGTCGTCGCTTTGTCCCACATCGAATTCCAGGTTAATCAGGTAGTCGATCGCCGTGAGGATATCTTGGGGTGTCAGGACCCGGATGTTATCGGGGACAGACAAGCGCAATTTTTTATTCAGCTTGTAGCGGCCCACTCGCCCGAGGTCATACCGTTTGGGGTCGAAGAAGCGCGAATCCAGCAGTTGGCTGCCTCCGGATACGGTGGGGGGTTCCCCGGGACGCAGCTTTTTGTAAAGCTCCATCAGGGCTTCTTCTTCGGTGAATTCCCCTTCTTTTTCAATGGTTTTCTGAAAATATTCCGGGTGGCGCAGGGCATCGAAAATCTCGTTATTGGTGAGTCCCAGGGCCTTGAGCAGCACTTGGGCGCTCAATTTGCGGGTTTTGTCAATGCGGACCCAGACTAAATCGTTTTTGTCGGTCTCAAATTTCAGCCATGCGCCCCGATTGGGGATCAAGCTGGCATTGTAAGTCCGGCGACCATTTTTGTCGGTCTCAGATTTGTAGTAGACTCCGGGCGATCGCACAATTTGGTTAACAATGACCCGTTCGGCCCCGTTAATAATGAAGGTCCCCCGTTCGGTCATTAAGGGTAGGTCACCGATGAAGACTTCTTGCTCTTTGATTTCGCCGGTTTCTTTGTTGATGAGTCGAGTGGGTACATACATTTGCACCGCGTAGGTACTATCCCGGCGTTTTGCGTCATCTACATCGTATTTCGGACGCTTGAGTTTGTACTCCTTCCCTATAAAATGTAATTCTAGTTTTCCCGTATAGTCGGTGATGGGGGAAAAGCTGTCGAGTTCTTCAATCAGTCCTAATTCAAGAAACCAACGGAAACTCGCCCGTTGAATCTCGACGAGATCGGGGAGGGTAAATGCCGTTGCGGCTGGGTAGGTCGGATTATTCATCTTTTTTCCCTCATTGAGACGGACGCTATATTGGTACTCCAATTAGCGGTGAGAGGAAAGGAGGAGCTAGGTTTACGCTGCATAAAGATTGTTCTCCATGAATCGATTAATCAGTCCATTACCGCCTTGGAGTTGTGTAATTCCGTGTAGTATTGCAATCTACTTTCGTTCGGGCAGTTACGAACTGAAATCTGACAACTGAAGTCCGCATAATGGTTTTGCTCTGTTGAGCCGGACCTTTTCTGGGGTAATGTTAGCTTCTCCCAAGGGGAGACGCTGCGCGAACGACAATGTTAGAGGTCGGTACTATCTTAAAGACACTGGATTAACCCAATAAGCCTGTTTAATCTTTAAGTTTTAGTAGCTCCAGACTAGCTACGCATCCGTAGGTAAGAACTTGAA
>NZ_JAFLQW010000158.1 GCF_017313335.1 Phormidium pseudopriestleyi FRX01
CCCCGCTCACTGAGGTGCGATCGCGGAATAAAACCACGCAACCCTTCCACATTAACCGTAACCCCACCCTTATTCACACCAATAACCCGGACTGGCAGCGATTCATTACTCTCTTGTACCTGAGCTAAATGCTCCCAGACTTTCCTCAATTCCATCTGGCGAATCGACACCTTGACTTGACCTTCGTCATTCGCTTCGCTGACGATCAAAAAGTCCCGTTCCTCGTTGAGGGGTACCACTTCCGCCAGATTGCTGACCGGCTTTACAGACGCTTCTGCTATGGGTAGAAAAGCCGCCGCTTTGCCCCCAATATCAATATAAGCCCCTTCCGAAACATATTCAAACGCTTGACCTCGGACCTTCTGACCTTTACGAAAGTCATAATCTTGTTGTTCGAGGGCTTTCGCAAAATCCTCAGCAGAAAAAGAAGGTTCGGCCTTTTGAGAACGGGATGAGTTAGAATTCATCGTGATTAAAACAAAAAACAAAATTAAGATGAAGTTGAAATCGCTGGCACCGCGTCGCCGATCGCCGTGCCAACTAGAGCGATTGAATCGGCGTATTCCTAGAAAAACTGGGCCTTGGGTTGCACCCGTCAAAATTGGCGTTAAAGCGATCGCCTCCAAACGGATTATCCGATCGCTTTAACACCTGATCCCCCAGATCACACCCTCATTGTCCTCCCTTGACTCAATTCTGACGAACAATCTTGCAGTTTAGCAACTCTAGCTGCCGCCACTAACAATTCCCAGACCCACCTATGGCCTAAAGCCCTGGAAAACCACATTAACCATAGGGGACAAAATTAGCGCGACTGAGGGTATTGGCGCTAACCCCCATCAACACCCCTAACACTTCCCCAGTTCCGATCACTCGCAGCAATGTATCGGCACCAGCAGCTTCAACGGAAACTCCCTCAAATGATAAGGGAGCCGCTAACGCAATAAAATCCTCCCCTGGATTAAAATCCGTGATCAGATCGGTGCCATCTCCCGGTGCATAGACAAAAGTATCTCGACCGGGACCCCCTGCCAAAGTATCAGGACCCAAACCCCCGATAATAATGTCATCCCCACCTCCGCCATTGATCCCATTGGCGGCAGGGTTCCCCAAAATCAGATCATTAACCGGACTTCCCTGGAGGTTTTCAAGGGTTGTCCCATAGGCAATATAGGTCCCATAGCTGCTGGCACTGTAAGGGAACTGGGTCGGATCATTAATCGCCAGGTAGGTGGAGGCATTCAATGCACTCTGGTTGGTACTGACCCCCCCTTCGTTCATATCAAAAAAGTAGCTCCCGATCGCTGGTAACGCAGAAAAATCAAACGTATCGATTCCCCCAGCATCCCAAATCGTTTGCTTGACGCCAATAAAATTATTGCCATCAAACTGATATAAATCATTCCCGCTATTCCCCTGACTAAATCCATACAGGAACTGCAGCGCTCGAACATCATAAGGCATGGGCGTACTGACTCCCACCCCGGCAGTATTGAAGCTCATCGCTGTGTTGCTATTGTTATCCTGGACAAAGGATAAACGTGGACCCTGGGCCGGGAACGTGGGCCGTTCCGCGAAAGCAAAACCGGCATAATTATTAGGCTGTCTCAATCCTAAAGCATGGCCAATTTCATGAACCAATCGTTGATAGCCAAAATTACCTGGACTCTGAGAAAACGAGAACTGCGGATCGATTTCATAATTCCGACTCAGTACGATATCTCCCCCATTTTCCAGTCCTGGTGCATAGCTATAGGCGTAAACCGGATCGTTGGCAAATAAGATCCGGATCTGACCGTTATTCGAGGGGCGATCGGGAACCTCTACCAAGCTAAAAGGCAGGACTTGATCATACTCCTGCATAATTTGGCGAACATTATTTTTAATCGCTTCGTTGACTTCCCCCACGCCGCTTTCAGGACCCGGATAACTCAGTGCACTGGCGGTTTCTACGAAACTGTAGCTGAGGACGCCACCCACGGGAACGTTCCACTTGACAAAATTCTCCTCAAGTAAGGTTACTGAAGAAACAGGAGGGGGTGCATCGGTCGCCGGAGGTGTTCCTGGAGGAGGGGCTTGGGGAATTAGCAAAGAATTAATGGCGATCGGGTCAAAATACTCTGACGATCGCCGTCCCTCTGCGAGTCCTTCCAAGAGATATTGCTCCACCAGTTGCGGTAGGTTTAACCCTCTCGCCTGTAAATCTAGGTTATTCGCTAAATAGAATGAAGGATTGAAGTTTAAAGAAGGGCGACGTCCTTCCTGAATACCGTTGAGTTGATAATGGATGAGTAATTGTTCGCTATTTGTTAATCCCGCAGCTTGGAGATCCGGATTGTTTTCTCGGTAAAAATTGGGGTCAAAAATCAACGAAGACCGGCGATTTTCATTAATACCGTAGAGGGCAAAATGAGCGATCGCCTTTTGGCGATTATTGGGACCAAACGCTTCGGCTAAGGCTGGATTTTGATTTAGATATAAAATCGGGTCGAAAAATGGAGAAAAGCTGACATTCCTAAGTTCTTCGACCGGAACCCCAAGACCCTCCACATCTAAATCCGTCTCAACTTCTAGCTGAGTCTCCAGAAATAGATTGAACAGGTTTTCATTCAGGGAGGGGGGTTGAGGACGATTTGGGTCTATAAGAATGAACGGAGAAACGGGTTGTTCAGCAACGGGAGTGATCTGGGTAATAATCTCTGGATTGAGCTGTTCGAGATTTCTGCGATAAAAATCCAAGTCGAAAATCGGAGAAAATCGCCGTCCTTGGTCGAGACCTACATTAATAAAGTGATCGAACAGTTCGCGATTATTTAACCCGGCCAGATCCGGGTTAGCAATTCGATAAAAGTTTTGATCGAAGGGGACAATAATGCGACGTCCCTCTGCCACCCCCCGTTCTGTAAAGTGAGTCCGCAATTGGTCGGGATTGAGTCCGATCAAGTCGGGATTGGCAAGCAGATAGAGTTCGGCATTAAAATACTCGGTTTCAGGGGGTGCAAGCGCCAGACCCGGTAAAACACCTTGAACCATGATTTTTTCCTCTTGATTACAGTTTCGTTAAAGTTGGCGGATGTACGACCTGCCCCATTGGATACTGATCATGCCAATCGTGCCAAAATTTTCACCCTTTGCGATCGCCCCGTCGCCACTTCCCCTGCTTCATCGGCCAGCTTATGATAACCCGGGATACTTTTCCAACCCTTCACAGGGATTGGAGGGTTTCGTCGAACAGTTGCTGGATTTGAGTCCAAGCATCAACGGCTGCTTCGGGATTGTAGCTCGATCGCCGATCGCATAAAAACCCGTGGGTTGCCCCGGGGTATCGAATCACCCGGTGACGAATGCTGTGTTTTTGGAGTTCCGCTTCGATTTGGTCTGTTTGTTCGTTGGGGATTAAGGGGTCCTCTGTTCCAAACAACAGGGCGATCGTCCCGGTAATTTTTGGGGTGACACTCAAGCTGGGTTCACCGCCTCCGGGGGTCCAGTTAACAATTCCGGCTCCATAACAGGAGGCAGTGGTCTTAATTTCTGGAAGGGTCGCGGCAAGATAGGCCACATGGCCCCCAAAGCAAAACCCAATACAGCCCATTGCCGTTGTTTTGACTGAAGGGAGGTTTTTTAGGTAATCCAGAGTCGCTTGGGTATCGCTTTTGAGTTCTGAAACCGTGGTTTGCTCTTTATAATGCCGTCCGAGGGTCAATTCTTCTTCTGAGTAGCCCACATAAAAGTCAGGTGCCGTGCGTTGGTATAATGCCGGGGCGATCGCCACATATCCCATTTTGGCGATTTTCTCAGTCACTGCTTGGATATGTTCGTTGACCCCAAAAATTTCCTGAAACACGATAATTCCGGGAAATGGACCGACTCCCACGGGTTGCGCCAGATACGCAGAAATCAGTAAATCTGCATTCGGCACTTTGACCTGAGCGCTTTTTATCTCTAAATCTGCCATATTCTTTTTGACGAGTTTGGGTTACAACCTGGTTTTTCCATTAACTCCTATCTTGCACTTAAATGAGTTGATTTCCATGCCTGAGTCCCCTTTTTACGCTTCCTACTTTATAGAATAGCTAGGGTTCCTCCTTTGCCTCCTTTGCTCTTGGGTGCAAGGGATATCTTTTGACCGCACTCCGTGACCGATGGTCACAACTCATGATTCTATCGCTCTTTTCTCCCAGATGCATCAAGCATAACAATTACTTCCCTTTAAAAAATCTTCAATGAGATTCCCCGCCTTAAATGCTAGACTTAAATAGAACTCAGTGGCTTAGAACAACGATTTATCTCCCGAATTTAAACCCTAAAATTCCAGGGTGCTTTCCCCTTAATCTACTCAAACCCGAGGCAACTTAAGCGTGGAACAACCAACCCTAGGCTTAAGTCCAATCCTAGTTCACCCGCGCGATTTTACAAGCCCAGTCATAACAAGTATCCCCTTAAGGGGTGAGTGGTATGGTTGGCGACCCCCCACTCGACAAACCGGCTTTTTCCTAGATACAAAAGAAGAGAGAGAACGCTTGCCGTCGTTGAAACGGTACGACGTCTCCCAAACCCCCGTCAGCAGCAGAATATCTCTAACCGTTTAATCCGAGTGCCTTGGAGTCCCTAGAATGCTTCAGTTTCATATCAAGACCGAAAGCGAAATCCCTGCATCAACTCAGTTGTTTAATCAAATCCGCTTCGCGATCGCCTCTCGACAAATTCCCCCCGGGGAAAAGCTGCCGAGTACCCGCGCTTTAGCGATTCAAACGGGTCTGCACCGCAACACCATCTCTAAAGTTTACCGTCAACTCGAAGAACTCGGACTGGTAGACTCTCAAGCGGGTTCGGGCATTTACGTGCGCGACGAAAACCAAGAACGAGTCGTCCGCATGACTTCTCCCCTGTTTCAAAAATATCCCGATGCCTATAAAACGGTGAAGCGCAGTTTAGATGAATTGCTGCAACAGGGATGTTCTCTCAATCAGGCGCGGGAGCTATTTTTAACAGAAATTGACTGGCGATTACGATGCAGTGCGCGGGTATTAGTAACTGCGCCGACTCACGATATCGGTGCAGGGCAATTAATGGCATTTGAAATTGAACAAGAACTCAAAATTCCGGTGCAGTTGGTTCCCCTGGAAGACCTCTCAAAGGCACTGGAACAGACTCCTACCGGAACTGTAGTCACGAGTCGCTATTTTTTAAATAAAACAGAAGAAGTCGCGGGTCCGAAAGCAGTTCGAGTGATTCCCATTGATACTTATGACTATATGGAAGAGATGGAATTAGTCAAAACTTTACCCAAAAATAGTTATTTTGGGATTGTTTGTTTGAGTTTAGGAATTATGCGGGTTGCGGAAGTGATTATCCACAGTTTGCGCGGAGAAGATGTCCTGGTGATGACGAGTCAACCCGATGACGCCTATAAGGTGAATGCAGTGGTGCGGACTGCTCATACGATTATCTGTGATCAGCCTAGTTATAATAAGGTCCGAGGGGCTATCCATGCGGCGCGAGAGGAAATGATTCGCGCCCCTCGGGTGTTTAAGACGGAGAATTATATCGGAGTTGACTCCCTAAATATGCTCAAACGGGAATTGGGGTTTGAGTAACGGTAGATTTAGCGATCGCCCTCTTCTGAGATATCCGGCGATCGCATCGCTGAGCGTCCCAACATCATCAATCCTGCCACCCCCAACCCCACAAACCCTACATATTCAGACCAATATCTGAGCATCTGCTGCTTCACTGTCAGTCCCGGATGCATCGCCGTAATATAAAGCAACAGGGACATCAGTAATAACGCGGAAACTCCCACAAACAGTAACCCCACCTGAATCCGCGCCGGTTCTAAGTCCTCATCCCCAACATCCTGTAGTTCCTGCTTGATTTGCTCCATTAGCGGCATCTGTATCTCGGCAGCATCTGCCTGGGAACTGGGTACAGAGATATCCCCAATGGCAACAGGTAAATTCCCATCCTCAAGGACTTCTAAATCCAAGGATATCTGCCTCACCGGCACCAATTCTAACCGCAGTAACGCTTCAGGTTCTGCAAATTCGAGAGTTTCCGGGGTATTTTCAGGTATCTGTTCCGGTTGCCAATCCATATCGCCTTTGTGGATAGATTTATCCCTAGACTAACGCACCAGAACATCCTCTAGCAATTGTAGGGTGGGCATTGCCCACCTTTGTGTGCTGGTGGGCAATGCCCACCCTACTCCTTTAACAACTGACAAACATCAGCCGTTAGCTTGACAAAATGTCTAAGTTATGGTAAAG
>NZ_JAFLQW010000302.1 GCF_017313335.1 Phormidium pseudopriestleyi FRX01
GTTTAGGAATGCAGGCTCCCATCGGGCATCACCGCACCCGTGAAATCCGCATCCCGCAAGTCCGCACCCACCAGGGCCGCATCCCGCAGACTGGCTCCCCGCAGATTTGCACCGCGCAAGCAAGCGCCATCGAGGTCAGCGCCCCATAAATAGGCCCCTTCTAAGTTGGCATCGGTGAGATCTGCACCTGTTAACTTGGCTAAATTGAGGTTAGCATCCCGGAGATCCGCATTCCGCAAGTCGGCTTCCATCAGGTCAGTTTTCATCAAATTGGCTCGACTGAAACGCCCTCCTTTGAGAATACTGCCATGCAGATTGGCTTGTTTGAGATTTCCTTCTTCAAAATCGGTAAATCGCATTTGAGTATCGCGCAAATTTGCACCCATAAAGTTAGATCCGCGCAGGTTTGCTCCGCTGAATTTGGCCTCGTTGAGTTCGAGTCCGCTAAAATTAATCCCCTCCAAATTTAGGCCATTTAAAAATGCCCCGGTGAGTTTAACCCCGTTTAAGAGTGCGCCTTTAAGACAAGCACCGCTGAGTCTGGCTCCACTGAGATTGCTCCAATTCAAGTTAGCATTCATCAGATTTGCGCCTCGGAAGTTAATTCCATTGAGGTTCGCGCCAGAGAGGTTGACTCCCAGTAAATTGGAGCGATAAAAATTGACCCATTTGAGAATAGCGCCACTGAATTTGGCCCCGGTTAAATCGGTATTGGGTAACTGAGCACCTTGGAGATTGGCTTTGGTTAAATCTGCCTCAATCAGGCGGCTGCCTTTGAGTTTGACGAAGGTTAAATCAGCAGCATAGAGAAATGCACCGGATAATTGGACTTCCATCATTAAGGAGCGACTTAAATTTGCTCGCGCTAAGGATGCGTCAATGAGATTTGCACCGAACAGGTTAACCTGTTGCAGGGTTGCGCCGATCAAGTTGGCTAAATTGAGTCCAACCGCGAAAATCGCGATCGCCAGCCCTGTATCGCTTTAGTAATTCATACTCATCCATATTGTCCTCACCCTATTTAGCTTGAGATATCTATGATTTAGAATGCCCGGGTGGTGAGGCAATATCATACAATGCGAAACATTTCGTAAAATCACAGGTTTTTTTAAGTTTTCGGTATCGGGGATCGGCAATCAAGAATCGATAATTCATCAATATCTTGATTGCCAATCAGAGTATGCTCCCCAAATTTACCGGGGACTGCCAATCAGGGTAAAACCGGAGGTCGTTACACCTTAATCTGAAAAATGCCTTCAAACTCGATGATCCTAGCGGGCGCTCAATGAAGAACTCTCCAAGGGGTTCATAATTTTCTAATCTCTTTCTTTAAGCAAGCAACAGCTTACCTCTTGTCCGTAACTATAGCAATCCTAAATGATTTATGTCCTCTCCTGCTCCCCTCTCCTACAAGGAGAGGGGAGCAGGAGAGGTCTTATTCCACAACTGATATAGGATTGCTATAGGGGGACAATTCCTCAAAGGAGTGGGAACCTATTGCGCCCTAATCCTTTACCTGTGGTATAGCAGTGGGAAGACAAACCGGGGTTCTTGACAAAAGCTCGGGCAATCAGCAACAAATATCGGCGATGAAACCCAGTTTCTGGTCCCGTTTTTTGTCCCTGTTCCCGAATACTGTACGGGAGTCCGAATCAGGGAGCAAGATGCTACCATTCCTGAATTTGACTGCCATGATGATTTAAACTTGCGATAGAAACCGCGATCGCCGATGGTCCCTTCTTTCATCAAACCCGAATGGAATTTTTCACCCTTATACTCACCAGTCTGTTTACTTTAGTGTCTCCTGCCGGGATTGCCTTAGATATTCTGGCCGAACAGAATATTCGCGATCGCCTCTTTGCAGCGGAAAAACTCGAAGTCCGCATTGATAACACCCCCAGCTATCAATTACTCAATGGAAAAGTCGATCGCCTGCGAATTGCTGGCCGAGGACTGTCATTAATCCCGGGGTTAAGACTCGATATTTTAGAAATAGAAACCGACGCCATTGAGGTCAACCCTAGAGAATTAGGACGGGGTTCCGGGAATCGGCCAGTCCGGGGATTGCAAAAACCGTTACAGGCGGCAGTTCGGGTTGCTGTAACCGAGGCAGATATTAATACAGCCTTGCAGTCCCCTGAACTTTATAATCAAATGCAAACTCTAGCCTTGAGCTTATTTGATTCTCCCTTAATTCAACAAATTGCTACCCGTTATACCCTGGTTGATCGCCAAGTCACTTTTTTACCCAATAACCGAGTTCGATTCCAAACGAAAGTCCAAGAACGGGGATATGATGACTCTCTAACCTTAACCATAGAAACAGGTATCAATGTGATTGAGGGTCAACAATTACAACTGATTTCCCCCTCCGTCTGGGTGAACGATCGCCCTGCACCTCGACGATTAGTCACCGGACTCTTAGATTTAACCCGAAGGTTTAATTTACAGCGGTTAGAAAATCAGGGGCTGCGATCGCAGGTGTTGCAATTTAACCTGACCCCAGCCGGTGCAGAAATTGCTCTATTTTTGGCAGTAAACCCTTAGACTGGAGAGAAAGACCCGCCACCGCAGTCCCCTTTCTCAATTTCCCAGGGACTCCTTGGGTTTGTCTGACCAAAGCACTCCGGTGTGAGTTACCACCCGAACGGAGGAATCCTAGTGGTGTGGCTCCCCAGACAAGGGGCAAATATTCAGATAGACTGAGCTAGAGGCTTTATTGAAAATGGTATGGATGTGGGGAACAGTATGAACGCCGAACGGTTTGCTTTTAAGCTGATTGTGGAAAAAACGGAAAATTGGGGACAAGATACCGTAACCCTACCGGAAAATCTACCTCGTTCTGAGGCTGGGGAAAAAGCCCTCAGTGAATTTTTGCAAGTGATGCAGCTTGAGCTAGAGGATGCTCGCTTAGAGGAGTCGCAGGTGCAGGAGTACCGGGAGCCCTTAACGGAATTCGTCTCGCAACCGTTGGTACAGGAAACGCTATTAGGGGTTTTTGACAAAGACTGCAAAACTATCTCCACGGATACTTTAGCCCAAACCTGGACTCAGCTCAATTTGACGGCCCTCCCGGAGGGGTTTAATTGGGAAGCGGTGGCGCGAATTTATTTCAAACAAATTAAAGCCTTTGTTCACGCCCGAGAATTGGTCGATCGCCTGCTGAACGCCAACCGAGAGGATACCCTCACCCTAGATGACATCAAACGGGATGTATTTTTGCAACATCTGTTTGATGAACCGTGGCATGAAGTGATGCGGCAAATCGTGAGGATGATTGCGCCGGAATTGGCGGCAGAGTTACTCGATTCTCTGATAGAAAACCCAGTCGAACCCTCTAACTTTACTCACTTATTTGTAGCGGCAGAATGTCTGGCGGTTTTGCCCGATCGCACGGCATTGACATCGACAGCGAATCAACTGCGCGATCGCCTGCAATTCTTAACCCAATATCCAGAAGTGGATGAACTCATCCTCACCCGCCTCCGCGCCATTTCAACCCTGGCGCGAGTCTGGAAAACGGACCTGGATACCCTCCCCTGGTTACAATCCCTGGTAGAATCCCCCGTTGCCGAAAGCATCCGCATGAGTGCCGTGGATGAAATCGCCCTCTCCTGGAAAGAACGCCCAGAGATTCTCTCCTGGCTCAAAACCTTAGCACAATCCTCGGTGGCTGAAATTACCCGGGTGAGTGCAGTGCGATCGCTGGCGACTCACTACCGCCAGGACCCGGA
>NZ_JAFLQW010000657.1 GCF_017313335.1 Phormidium pseudopriestleyi FRX01
AAGCCATTCAACCTGATTTCTATCTCTGATGGATAAATCCTGGATAATTTGGCAATCTCTAAGTGAGGGTTGAGATGAGATATTACTTATTTCCCATTACTCTATCCCAGGCATGACCAATCTACCCGGTTCCGGATGGCGGGGGCTTTCCCTGACTGTGTTTTTGCGGGGGAAGATCTGCGATGAACCGGATTCGAGGGTCGTCATGCATATTTAGGTCTCATTTTACCGTTACCAAGTGGGTTCAATTTTCTGTTACTTAGATTACTAAATTTAGGGTAATTTGTCAACGGTTTGGGGAGAATTAAGAATTATTAAAGAGACCCGTCAGATTAGGTTAAGAAAGCCTTACAAATGGATGAAACGGCTCTGCGATCGCCAGAATTATGAGTTAAAATAGGGGGGATTACCCCTAACCCCGCAGAGCATTATCAATGATATAATTCCTCTGCTTTTATCCATCGGTTAACCTGGGGGAATGAAGAGAAGGGACACCAGGTTTCGTACCGAGTAAGTCTGGGATGGGGTTTTGCAGTTAAGGTGAAAAAATAAACAGAATCTGAGTCAGGAAAATCGCGATCGCCTGACTCAGGAGTACAGAGGTGCATTAGGCAGACCCAACAACGGACGAACTGCGGTTAACGCTTCTGCATTAATAAAGGACGCACAATCCAATAACCGGCACCAAACGCACTCACCACGATCAGGAGGATCATAATAATCAACCCAAATCCCCCAAGGTCCGATCGCTTAACCGGACGGGTAGTGCGACGGGGACGAGTTTCCGGCTGTTCAGTAAATAACGGTTCAACATTACCCGGAGTTGCACCCATATCCGTCATGGCGAAGGGAGAACCCACCGCAGAACCGGGAATCCCACTTAGCTGAGGATGACCACTTTCCGGATGGGGTGTAGCGGAATATGGCGATTCCCCCCGTTGGGTGCGATCGCCACTGCGGTTCACTGGGAGACTCTGGGGTTCCCACGCATCCACCACCTGCTGTAAATGCACCGCAGATTGAACCACCGTTTCAATTTCCTGGCGCAGTTGTCGATTTTGTTGACTTAACTGATGATTTTGAGTCGTCAGGGAATCCAACCGTTCCTGTGCCGTTTGTAACTCAGCGACGACTTCTCGATACACAGAGATAGGAACCGAGGGAGAATAGGGTTGATTAGAAGGAGTTGTCGGGGTTGTCGGCAGATTGCCGGAGGCAGTAGCATTTCGCATAAGGGCTTACTCGGGTAATAGGAGGACGTTCGGCGATCGCAACGGTTCTGAGTCTTTTGATGATAGAACTCTGCCTCAGATTACAACAACGATTACCTGGCTTCGTCAAGGATTTGCTACAAATCTCTACGATTGAGGCAGTTGGCAATCCAAGGCATGACAGCATAGACTCCAGATTAGAGGGCGATCGGCCAGACCCTGAATCAATCTTTGTTTTCCATCTTAAATCCTAGAGTCCCTTCATTCAAGGTCTAGGACCCCAAGACTATCCAAATCGGAGCAAATTCTGTCACCATAGAATTAATCACGAGATATTCAGTCCCTATTCAGTCAAAATGAGTAAATCTTCCATGCAGTCCGATGTATCGCCCACCGCCACCCCTGCCGATGACACCTTGCCGATCAAGTATGGGGAACGGGAAATAGAAGAAGGACAGTTAATTACCTTTCCCAATCCCCGAGTCGGTAGACGCTATGACATTCACATCACCTTACCCGAATTTACCTGTAAATGTCCCTTTTCCGGCTATCCCGATTTTGCCACCATTTATATTACCTACGTTCCCAATGAACGGGTGGTGGAACTCAAAGCGATTAAACTCTATGTCAACAGTTACCGCGATCGCTACATTTCCCATGAAGAATCCATCAATCAAATTCTCGATGACTTTGTAGCCGCCTGCGACCCCTTAGAAGCCACCATCAAAGGCGACTTTCTTCCTCGGGGAAATGTCCATACTGTCATTGAAGTTCGCCATAGTAAACCTCAGACTTAAACCCCTTTTAGCCGGTTGGTTTATTCCCACCTCTCAAGATTCATTAGGGAGTGGGAGCATCTTGCTCCCTTATCGCAACAGGAGGGAGCAAGATGCTCCCACTCCTGGTCCTTGGACGAATTGTCTAATTCAGTTAGACTCGCTGTCAATTAATTTTGACCCGCCAAAGAACCCGTGGCGATCGCCACCCCATCGGTACTCGGTTTTTCTTCTAAACTATCCAAAATCTCAATCACTTCTCGCTCAAACGTCACTTGAGCGCGATTCGTTTTTCCTCCCACATACAAGTCCTCATCCTGTTCTAAAGCCCAAACCTGGGAATGAGAAACATAACTCATCATCACCCCCAACATTAACAATCCAAACCCTAAATAAACCATCGGAATACCCGGGTCAGCTTTAATTTGTAACCCCGTACTGCCAATCACCTTCTTAATCTTCAGCGTTACCCCATTCACCACAGTTTCCATCCCGGGACGCAGACTCGTCATCAATTTTCCCTCTATATCATAGAGTAAAAGCGTTCCCTGTAAATCCTTTGCCAACAGCGAAACCCCTTCACTCAAATCCGGCTTAGTGGGAATCCAAGTCCCCCATAACCGCGCACCATTTCCTGTATTTAACAGCGCCATCGGCAGTTGAAAAATTGGACTATTATTCAACTGAACCTGAACCGCCGCCACACCCCAATCGGTTTGATACATCGTCACCCCGCGATACCGCAGGGGTTTGTTCACATGAATTGTCTGGCGATCGCGTTCCTGACCCTCCCTATCAATCACCGACAAATCCGAATAAAACTGGTCAATCGTCCCATCCGGCTTGTAATCAATCCAGAATCGATTCACATGAACCGCCCAATCTTTGGGAACTTGGGACATCGAAAACGGACCCGCCTCAATAATATTTTGAACCTTAAAGGTTTCCCCACTCGGAATAATTTCCTGAGCCATAAAACCCGTCATTGCACCCAAAATTGAACCCGCCAGAATAATCAACATACTGGCATGAACCAGAATCGGGCCAATTTTCCCCATTAACCCTTTTCGAGCATACAACGTATTTCCTTCCCGAAATACTAAATAACGCCGTTTTTGTAATAACTCTTCTAACTGATTGAGATTTGCCTCATCCACTTGTGCACTCAGCGCCAGCTTTTCAAATTGCCGAGGAGTCTTATAAAATTTCCACCGCCGTGCTGCTGTTAAAGCGGGGAATTGATGAGTAAACGTGCAAGCGGTTAAACTCGAACCAAACAACACCAATAAAGCTAAAAACCACCAGGTGCGATAAACATGATCCAACCCCACAACTTGGATTACCTTCCAAGTTAAGAAGCCAAAAAGAGCCGGAGATTCGGGATAGTTGGATTGATAGAATGCCGGAGATTGACCCTGCTCAATCACTGTCCCGGAGATACTAAAAACAGCGATGGCTAATAAGAGGGCGATCGCCAACCGTAAATCCCCCAAAAACGGTAACAGTTCCCGCCGAAAAAACCGCTTCGGTATCGATAACCAACTATTTGTCATTTGTCCTTTGTTATTGGTCATT
>NZ_JAFLQW010000451.1 GCF_017313335.1 Phormidium pseudopriestleyi FRX01
AAGAATCAGAAGCAGACAGAAGAAAACATCAGTTTTTTCTTCTGTCTGCTATCAATAGGGTTAGAAATTCTAGCCCTGTCAAGGTGGTAAATTTAATGACGAAAAATCGTGATTTCACGTAGGGGCGCAATGCGCCCCTACTATAAATACACCTTGACAGGGCTAGGTTAGAAATTCTCATCCAGGATTCGCACTCATCCCTGAGTGAGCCAAATCCTGGATATGACCGAACTCTCTGATATAGGGAATTCCATCAGTCTCGAAAAATTAAAGATAATACATCAGGGCAATCCCCTGATTTTTTCATGTACAAGGCAAGCCCGATTAATCAAAACGTAACTTTATGTCTACTATCAACAACTCACAACCCACACCCCGAATCGCCATCCTGATTGAAGAAGGATTTGAAGATTCAGAATTTAAAGTTCCTTATACAGCATTACAACAAGCCGGGGCAAAAGTTTCTGTACTTGGGTCCGGGATGAATCAAGCCTATCACGGTAAACAAGGAAAAGTCTCAATCCAACCCGATGGGACCACCACCGAAGCCCGCGCCCAAAACTTCGATGCCGTGATCATTCCCGGGGGTGGCGCACCGGATAAAATGCGAACCAACCCCAACACGATCGCCTTCGTTCAAGAAGCCGCTGCCTTGGGCAAATTAATCGCTGCCGTCTGCCACGGACCCCAAGTCTTAATAGAAGCCGACTTACTTCGGGGACGGCGTGCCACCGGCTTTATTTCCATCCGCAAAGATATGGAAAATGCCGGTGCCACCTATATTGATGAGGCTGTAACTACCGACGGTAACCTAATTTGCTCTCGGCAACCGGGAGATTTAGCTATTTTCACCACCGCCATTTTCTCCAGGCTGAATTTGAGCATTCCCGACCAATCCCTGCCCGATCGCAACGACAGTTCAGCAGAATGGTGGCAACTTGCCGAAGCCTGGGGGGGATCAACCCGCCAGGAAATTATCAACGGATTAAATCAGGCAATGGCGGGAGAACGCTATAGCCAAGAAGCCTTTAAGCATTATGCTGAAATCATCACCGATAGCGCGACTCGATTGCTGCTGTTGGAGATTTGGGAAGAAAAAGTCAGTCATATCGAACTCTTGGAAAGCCGCCTGCGAACCCTGGGAGAACAACTTTTTTTACCGGCAATGGCGGAGGGTGTCTTTGCCTCTTTCATGAATGCTTTACCCTCTACAAATGACATGGCAATTTTACGTCAAGCCTTGGGGGATATTCAGACAGGGGTGATAGACTGCTTTGAGTTGCAAGTCCAGTTTACGGACCCCGTGTCTACGATGATTTTTAGTAGCATAGAACGGGACCTGGCTAAGGCAGAGCGGCGGTTGGCTCGTCTGTACCAAGAACGGATAGGGTTAAATGAACCGTCACCGGCACAACCCACTACGCCGGTGGGAATTGTCTAAATTTCCAAGAAAGAAAGGTGAGTGTTCCTGGCGATCGCTCACCTTCTTTGTGCTTACCCTTCTAGGACAGACTCAAGGAGTTTAAAGCCGTTTTCATCCAAATGTTCCAGACGGAGCATAACAGGGAATCCGTTCAGTCTTTAAACCGTTGAATATATAGCGTTTCTCATGTCCACAAGGTACAGCCCTCACCCCTTTCTCGTCGGCGGCCCAAGACGGGAGAGGCCTGTCCTGAGCCCTGAGCCCTGAGCCCTGAGCCCTGAGCCAGTCGAAGCCTGTCCTGAGCCCTGAGCCATAGTTCGATGAACTCACTAGAAGCCTGTCCTGAGCCCTGAGCCAGTCGAAGGGTCGAAGGGGGTCGAAGGGTCGAAGGGTCGAAGGGGGCTGGGGGTGAGGGTGAGTCCACCGAACCGCTATATATTCAGGATTGTTTCATAAAATGAGGACTGGTGATAAATTAGAAAAACCCCCTCAAAAATACTCATAAAAACAGGCGATAACCCATGAAAAACCAACCCAATAATCTGCAAACTGAACTCAAGGAACAAGGGGTCAAATCCAAGAACTCAGCCTGCCACCAAGTGGGTTCAGCAGTGGGAGATGTGCAAGAAAATATTAATAAAACTGCCTTAGAAGTGAGTAAGGTGGCGGTGGATAAGGTGGCAGAAACCATCGAATTTGTGGGGGCGATCGCCCAGGGAGACACTGGGGGAGTTGCCGTTGATATGGCTTCTTTAAGCTCAACTGCAGTAAAAGCCGCCGGATCTGCCAGCCAGTGGGCCTCGGAAACAGGAAAATCCGTGAGTCAAAATGCTGCTAAGACTGTCGAAACTGCGACCAAAGAATCGATCAAGTTGTTCGATCGCACTGCCTTGGAAACGGGAAAAGCCCTCTCGTTTATTGGAGAGAATCCGGTTGTTAAAAAATTCGCTCAAGTCTTTAAAGCCCAATGGCTGTTGAATTTAGTCGGGCAAGTGGATGTTGAGAAAGCTGAATCCCAAGTTCGCAAATTGCAGCAAGAGTATCCTGATGAAAGCCCCAATGAGATTGCCCATCGCATCATGGTGGAGAAATCCCTTTATGCTGGAGGGATTGGATTTGTCAGTAGTATTGTGCCGGGATTGGCCCTAGCCCTGTTGGGGGTGGATGTGATGGCAACTACGGCATTACAGGCAGAAATGGTGTATCAGATTGCCGGTGCCTATCAGATGGATTTAAAAGATCCGGCGCGTCGCGGGGAAGTGTTAGCGATTTTTGGGTTGTCCCTAGGGGGTTCAGCGGCATTGAAAGGGGGATTAGGGGTGTTGCGGAACCTGCCGGTGGCGGGGATGGCGATCGGGGCGAGTTCTAATGCGGCGATGTTGTATGGACTGGGATATGCCGCCTGTCGTTTCTATGAAGCGAAGACGAATCCGCTGACTCAGGAGGCGGCAACTCAAGCGTTGGAAGAAGAGAATCAGGAGTATTTGGAACGGGCGATCGCCCAAAAAGATGTGATGGACCGGATTTTGATTCATCAGATTTTGGCGTCCCGTCCGGATACCTCTTGGGCGGATATTTTGCCGGAATTAAAGCAATTAAACTTTACTACAGAGTCTCTGAAGGCGATCGAGTCTGAGATTGAGCATCCGGTCCCCTTGGCGGAACTGCTGACTCTGCTCGATCGCGATTTTGCCTATCCGCTATTAGCCCAATGTTATCGAATTGCTCAAATCGATGGGGTAATCACAGAGAAAGAACAGCAGGTGATGGAGGCGATCGCGCACCATTTCCAAATTGACCTGCAAGAGGTCCAGGAGATGATTAGCGCACCGCCACAAGAATAAACCCCAACCGTCTGGGGGCTTTCCGGTGAAAGCGGATCAGGACTTCACCGGAATTTTAGGAGGGAATCGGAATCTGTAGGCGGGGCAGTACATCAACTGCCCCGACTCTCTATGGAGAGTGACCCCACAGACCGAAGTTGGGCCTTTGTGTTCAATCCCAGCACAACCAGATTGGAGATTACTGGTCCTCGTAGACCATTTGGGGTAAACCCATGCTGTAGTTTTGGACGCGGCTGTTGAGGTTATAGGAGAGTTCTCCACCTTGGAGGAGCGATCGCAAATAATACTCCAGATCCGAACCGATGCGGCGTAAATTGTACTCCGTTAAATCTTCCCCACTGCAAGAATCAACCAGTTCATCAAACTTGCGATAAACCTTCTGTAACGTCGGTTCCGGCCAGTTAAACTCATTGTCCGGATCCACATCAAGGGTTAATAAGTCTGGACTCGGAACAAATTCATTCTCTTGCACCTCTGCCGTAAAAATCCGAATGTGACGGGTTGTTGACTTGAGCATCATAGCTAGTATGCCAGGGTAGTTAAAATCAATACAACATTAATTTTGAACCTCCCCACGTCTAAAGCCGGGGGATTCCTGCCTACCCCAAAGGGCGACAGCGGGACATTCAAGTATCCCTCTAGACCATCAAAACAACTATCCCTAAA
>NZ_JAFLQW010000074.1 GCF_017313335.1 Phormidium pseudopriestleyi FRX01
AGTCTAGCTGCACTTTTTAATCAAAAACTACCTCCGAACGTGATACTAAGCGTTTATTTGGTCGATGATGGGAGCACTGATAACACATCTGAAGTCGTAAAAGAAAAGTACCCGGCTGTTCATTTGCTTCAGGGAAATGGGAGCTTATTTTGGAATGGGGGCATGAGACGAGCCTTTGGGGAGGCGATCGCCTCGGATCCTGAGTTCTACCTATGGCTGAATGATGATACGATGCTTTACCCGGATGCGATTGCTAAAGCTTTCTCAACTTACCAAAGCTTACAAGAGCGGGAGGAATTATTATCAGTTATCGTGGGTTCTACTTGCGATCCCGACACCAATGCCCTTACCTATGGCGGGATGGTTCAAAAGAATTGGTGGCATCCTCTTAAATTCCAATTGCTTCAACCCAATGAAGAACCCCAGTCTTGTCACACGATGAACGGAAATTTCGTGTTGATACCCCGAGAAATCGGTAAAAGAGTCGGCAATCTTGACCCCAACTTCGTCCACAGCACAGGGGATATAGACTATGGGCTGCGCGTGAAACAGAACGGGGGTTTAGTGTGGGTAGTTCCGGGTTATGTAGGCACCTGCGCGGTCAATTCCCTAGCGGGAGATTGCTGGGCGGATCCTACACTCAAAGTATGGGAGCGAGTGAAACAGGTTAACCAGGCGAAAGGATTGCCGGTGGGGGAATGGAAGGTCTTTGCCCGACGTCATGCAGGCGCATTTTGGCCGGTTTATTGGTTTCTGCCTTATTTGAGATTGGTGTTAGCTGCTATCCTCGGGGGTAAGATGTCCAGTAATATCAATCGCTAAACTCACCGAATCGCGATCGCCTGGTTAAATTTTGCGGAAGATTTCTGAACGCTATTCAAGTTTTTTCCGTGAATCAAATACTTAACCCGAGCCGCTCGCGATTTTATCCCCGCTCAATTCTATCTAACTTCTCCTGGATTGGGTTCCTTCTCCCTTTGCTTTCCTTTTTTTATGCTTGCTTGGAAGAGGAAGTAAGTCATTTGAAGAGAAAGTAAGTCAAATGAGGATTAAGGTCGATACCATACAATAATTTATCGATCGTTTTCATCATGGGGGACCGATTCGGAATCATCCAGGGGAGATAGAATCGCTTAAATTTGGAAAACCCGGCTTTTAAAAAGCACAATTCAAGGGATTGAGAGCTAAAAAAATGAAGGTGGGTTGGCTCTCGGTAAGCTGCTGTTTTTTCAGGCAATACCCTGGCTTTTAAACTATTTGCACAGGGAGTAGTCACAAAAATAATGCCTCGCTCTGTTAAGAGGTTCTTCGCCTCTTCGAGTATGGACACTGGCAATTCAAAATGTTCGATGACTTCTATCATCAATATCAGATCGAATCGACGCTCAGGAGGAATTTCCCGAGTTTCTGAAGTAATTGACTAATCCCCGTTGATCTAAAATTTTTCGAGCTGATTCGCTCAGTTCAACGCCAGTGACATCAAAATCGCGATCGCTAAATGACTGGGCAATATTTCCTTCTCCACATCCTAAATCCAGAACTTTACTCTGGGTCTCTACATACCCCTGATTTAGTAAGTAATCTATCATTTGAAAGTTTCGGTTCTGGTAAATTAAGAAGTCATCTGATGTGGAGTAATCCATGACTCCTCCTCCGGGTAATGACTCTCCGTGAAACTTATGCTGGCAGGAGCGATTTAAACATTGCCTGACTTGGGCATATTTCGTATTGAATAGAGGCTTGGATTCGTTCTGACAGATAGGGCAATACATGGCTAATCCTCCGTTACTATACGAGTTGTAGATCAATGTAAAAATAGTGGGTTCGCTTCTTAATCAAGGCGAAACTGTAGGAGATCAATCCCCGTGAAAGGCAAAGAAAACCAGACGGGGTTTGAACCGGATAGCGTTTTTGAACAATCGCTCATTGCTTCATAATCTAACAAGAAAATTTTAGGTCTATTCCGAACCTAAATGAATTTGAAAACTCCCTTATATATATATCAAGCTTCTTCCAATCCCTTCGATACTGCGCGACTGGAACTGATGCGCTCTAGTCAACTACGGATGAGTCGCAATTTAGCAGATAAAGCCTGCCTATTCATTGGTAAAAATAATTTCCCATAAGCACTGATGCAAAAAAATGCACTATTCAGCATTTTCTAGCCAAGGGTTTTTGGGAAGGAAAGTAGAGTATGCAATTTATTTTGCATGACTACTGATTTGCCTATTATGTACATCGGAAACACAAATGGGATAATGTTTGTGAGCATTTCATTAAAACATACCACATACTATAACACAGGTTTCGTTTTTTTTGCAATTAGCTAGGCGCTTGAATGTTCGCTAGATTACTCATCGTTCGCTCATTTTTTTTAGGGGTTATGACAATTAAATAACGCTATATGTAACGTTATTACGCTGAGTGATCAGAAGAAGGCAGTCACCGTAGTCTTAAATACACATTTCGGTAGTTTTGTCAAGACCCGGGCGGAAGGAAGGCTATTGAATAACATAAGCTATGTCTAGGGAAAGCTGATATGTACCAATCTCATGGGAATGGAATAAGAAAAAGGATGGAGTTAAATCACGCGCAAACTCCCAGGGCCAATTAACCGATTAGCCTAGGTCAGGAGATGCAGTTGTTAGGGCTTAGAGCTATTCTCCATTAAAGTCATGAGCGGAAACCGAATTTTTTTAGAGCTTTGCTGTGTATTTTATCACTTCTTTTTAGGCGGTGGGGAGGGGGAAGACAAACTTTACAAAAATTATATAATTTTCCATTGATAAGAAAAAAGCAGTCTGGAGGAAGTGGGGGGCTATTTCAAGGGGGTGAATCGGATAGGAACGGGCCGATCGCCCAAAATCTTGGCTAGGGGAAAAGCAAAAGTGGCCTGACTCCGAGAATCATGAACGGGGTACGAATGCCCTGGTCTATTGACCGATCGCAGCAGCGATTCCCAGCTCTTACTTCAGCTACAATCAAGAGAAACTGTTTACCCTTATTCAGCCACCGGCTTATTCCATGAGAATCTTACAACTCCATAACTTTTACAAAATTGCGGGCGGCGAGGATGTGGTGGTTCGCTCAGAGAAAAACTTGCTGGAAGCTCATGGCAACTCAGTCGCTTTGCTGGATGTTGACAATGATGCGATCGCCTCAAAGTTCAGCCAAACCATGACTGCCGTCAACGCGATCTACTCCCATGCCTCCAAACAACGGGTTTTGCAAGAAATTAATCGCTTTCGACCGGATATCGTTCATGTTCATAATTTTTTCCCTTTGCTATCCCCCGCTGTTTATGATGCCTGTCGGGAAGCTCGGGTGCCTGTGGTACAAACCCTGCACAACTTCCGCCTGTTTTGCGCCAATTCCTTCTTTTATCGAGATGGAAAAGTCTGCGAAGACTGTATGGGAAAATTCTTCCCCACCCCGGCAGTGGTTCATGGTTGTTATCGGGATAGTCGCATCGGTTCGGCGGTGGTGGGGACAATGCAAAGCATACACCGGATCCGAGGGACTTGGCGCGATCGCGTAGACCGCTACATTGCTTTAACTGACTTTGCTCGGAGTAAGTTTATCGAAGGGGGCTTGCCCCCAGAGAAAATTTCCCTCAAGCCTAATTTTCTCTCCCCTGACCCGGGGATTGGTCCCGGCAGTGGTGAGTACACGCTCTTTGTAGGAAGACTATCGCCGGAGAAGGGCCTGGACATTCTCCTGAAAGCTTGGGAAAAACTTGGGCAATCAATCCCTCTGAAAATTGTCGGCGATGGGCCATTAGCTGATCAGGTGAAACATTTATCCGTAAAGCTTCCAGGGGTAGAGTTGTTGGGAAAACAGCCCAAAAATCGCGTCCTTGATTTAATGAAAGAGGCGAAAATGTTGATGTTTCCTTCAGGCTGGTACGAAGGTTTTCCTCTGGTCCTCGTTGAGGCTTATGCTGTGGGTCTACCTGTGATAGCGGGTAACCTCGGGAGTATGTCCACTTTGGTCGTACCGGGTCGCACGGGCCTGCATTTCCGTCCCGGAGATGCAAATGACTTAATCGCTCAGGTGGAGTGGGCCATAGCCCACCCCGAAGAACTCAAAAATATGCGTCAAAACGCTAGAAGAGAGTTCGAGTCTAAATACACGGCAGACTGTAACTATCAACAACTTTTTAAAATTTATGAGTTGGCTCGTGCTTAATGGGTGGGTATTCTACCTCATTTCTCATTTCCATTACCGTCAAGGCGTCTACCATCCATCTCTCCAAATGATCCCTGGAAAAAAAGTGGCAAGAATAATGAAACTTAATCAATAATATCAAGGATAGCTGTTTTCGATGCAGATCTGATGTAAATCCTCTGTTAAATCGGGATAATCTTGTAAAGTTCGCAAGAATCATGTAGAGTGGGAAGGCTATAGATAACCCGATTTTAAAATCAAATCAGGGTAATGCCTTATTCTTTCCAAATACTGTACACCATTACAGCCTATCCTCCAGCAATTGGCGGCGCTCAACTTCATACCCATAAAATTGTCTCTACCCTCGCTCAAACTAATCAGGTTCGAGTCATTACGCACTGGACGGAAAATCGGACAGATTGGTTATTAGGAACAACTTTA
>NZ_JAFLQW010000343.1 GCF_017313335.1 Phormidium pseudopriestleyi FRX01
AAAAGTCTCCCGCTAATAATTTGGCACAGTCTAACCATAACCCCGGAAAAACTAGACTCCGCAAAACTCCATTTTTGTCCGGTTCAATGGGGATATATTCTCCTTCCGTGAGTCGGAACCAATCCAGTTGAGTTTGAGACACGCGCCACACCAGATACTCTTGCACTCCGTTACGACGGTAGACTTGTTTTTTATCATGTAAATCGTAGGCAGCAGTTGAGGCGGCGATTTCTGCTATAAATTCCGGTGGACCTTCAACATAATCATCCTCTGCGATCGCTGAAGTACCCCCAGTCTCAATTCGTAACAGTGCATCCGGTTGGGGTTCATTGTCTAAATCTAGGCGCACGGTTGTGTTATCATTCAGTTCGGTCCCTGGCGTTGCCAGCCAGTAATTGCTTAACCATGCCATGATTGCTGCATGGGGTAAGCCATGACTTTTAGAACGGACGGGGGATGGCATATAAACGACTCCTTCGATGAGTTCAGCTTTTTTGCAATTCGGCATGGCGTGATAGCGGCGCTCAAATTCAGGACGAGTGAGCCGATCGCCATTTTCTAAAGGAAGGAGTTGTTGTTCAGTTCTGTTGTCGGTTTTTCCCACAGATGGGTGTTTGCTCATGGTAGGAATCTCCATTAATTAGCGTGGGGAATTACTGTCTTTATTATCGAATATTTCCCCCCCGATTGTCCAGTTGTCGCGTTCACTCTTCTAAGGTGAGGGCAAATACTATAAACTGCGTCACTTGCAAGGGATTAAAATTATTATCACTGACTAAAATTAAGGAGCGTCCTCCATCAGCTAACTCTGGACCGAATGTCATTCCCTCTAAGTTATCCAGAGGAATATCTAAGGTACTCAAGTCAAGCAAAAGCCGTTTTTGAACGGGCTGAATATTACCTAAATCTAAATTATTTAAACTCTCAACTGATTGAATATTTGTGGTGCCTTCCAGGGAAATTTCATACAATAAAACGCTGGTTCCCACATCTTCAGTAAACCCCCGTTCTAAACTGAGCAATTTCGTTTCATTCCAGGCGAGTAATTCGACTAATCCATGAATTGTAAATCCATCGGGATAGTTGGGTTCAGTCTGTACGGGTTCTGTGAGATAGTAAAACTCTTTTGTAGATTGTGTTGTGGTTAAATCATATTGCAAAATACGGATAACGGTTCCTTTTTCCAGATTTGCGGGTTCTCCATCTTGAACTAAAGCACTTTCCGTTGCAGTGTAGAGGAATTGCTTATTCGGGCTTAAAGTTAGACTTTCAAAAGCCAGATTATTCCGAATCCCTTGACCATTTTGGGAGAGAAATTTATCAGAAATGGGGAGAGATTGCAGTTCTTTTCCTTCGCGGGAAAATTCTTTAATGAAAGGTTGGATACCTCGTTCCACATCTCCCTCGGATGAAATAAATAGGGTATCGCGACGGGTTAAGGCAATCCCTTCAGGGTCTACACTGTAAGTGGGAAAAGGGCGACTGCTTTGGTCCACCAAAGCGGTAACGCCAATGGGGGTAACAACCAGAGGATTCAAGTCTATTTCTAGTGTGTAAAATCTTGCGGGTCCTTGGATCGCGCGATCGTCCGATAGGGCATAATACAGATTGCGTTCAGAATCGTAGGTGATTCCCGAGAGTCCCCCAAGTTGGGTATCCTGAAATATAAACCCGGTGGGGATTTTTAATTCTCCTAAATATTCAATAGGAGAAGTCATGACTTCTGACGAATTAGAAATCGGTGAATTGGAAGGACTGGCAACGGTTTCTGGAATGGTTCGCGGTTGACAACCCATGCCAAAAGTACAAGACAATCCCAAGGTTATCCATAAAACAAGATTGATTTTACCGAAAAGCATAGAGGTTTGATGGGATTGAATATCAGGATTTTGGAGGGAGAATAACTTTTTAAACAGCTAAAAATAGCCATATTAATCGAGTTTTATGAACCAGATTAAATTTTTATTTTAGCTTGAATTGATAGAAGTTGTAGACCTTATATTAAAGGAGTATTTTGAGAAAAATTTACCAACCAGTCTTTGACGACAAAGGTGGCGATGCAGTCATCTTCGTTATAGGTTAAAATCAAATCTAGATAACTGCGATCGCCCGTTTCTAACCAGCGATCGTACCACACCACACATTGAGCGCCGGACGCTAATGCCTCATGCCACTCAAATCCGAGATAACGAGCAATAGACTTGAGGGCATAACTTTCCACCGGCATGACCACAGATTTTGTAACTAACTTATGAATATCGACAAACCGATTCAGAATTACTTTCCATCGGTGCGGGGGAGTATGATAGCGGCGGGCGAGTTTTTTAATGGTTTGAATTTCATAGTCACAAAAATGAAAAATGGGAGCAATGGGATAGGTCCAAATTAATTCCAAAAACTGCTCCCAAATTTGGAACTCCTCTTCGGAACTTTCGGCTAAAAAGGCATAAAATTTCTGGGTTGGTGCTTCTCCCTGGGCGATATTGCGGCGATCAACTACTAATACTCCTAACAAAAAATCCAGGTCTAATTCCGGTTGCGCTTCAATATCAAAATAGAGTTCAACCGGAGACACCGGAAGAAACTTAGGTGCAAGGGGCAATTTTTGGGGTAAAGCAATTGGTTGATTATTTAGGGTAGCTTTGGCTTGTATGATCAGATCACGGGCTATGGTTTCCGGTTCATATTGATTATTACAAACCTCCACCAGACCATTAGCTAAAGTCAGTACATCCGCATCAGCGAGGGATTCTATCTGGGTCAAATTCAGTTGTTTTAACTGTTGATAGCGAATGGGGGTAACTCCAGGCAGGAGGGAGAGGTGCTGTGTTTCTTGGGCGATCGCATAACAACGACTCTGCCACTGGCACATACTGCAAGGATGTCGTGCGATAAACACTTCCGGTTCTTGGCGATCGGTCAGCATTTTAATGCAAGAGTCTAAAACCTCCTGCATTTGAGGGACATATTTCTCTAAATTCACCCTATATTCGCCTGCTTCACGGCAAACTAACCAGGCGTCCTGGGGCCAAGCACCCTGGACCCCCGCCAGCACCAGGGCGTGAAATGCTGCCATAATTTGATGTTGCGCCTTCGGGCGTTTACTAAAGCGAATATCCACGGGAATATAGGACCAATTCCCATAAACCGAGGCACCGGGTTTTCGGATTAATAAATCAGGACGACTCATCAGGGTGACCCCTTGGGGTCCTGGGGTCATCAAGACGCCGTGATCAATGCGATCGACACCCTGTTTCATTAACTCCACGGTTCCCTCGGAACTCTTCACCCGGTCTCCCGATGGATAATTCGGGCGTTGAGCGGGGTATTCTGCCAATACACTGTGTCGGTAAACTTCGCTATCCCGTTTCAGTTTGGTGGCAAAATCACTCGCCGGTTCTGGATGAGTGCCATTTCCATACAGGTTGAGGAATGGCAGGCGCGCACAGCGTTGGTAATCAAATAAAACGTTGTCAGTTAGCAGCATATCTTTAACATACCAAGAATCAGTCGGCGAGAATACTTAGGTGTATGAATAACCTCGGGATCGTTTTGGGATCCCGAGGCTGTGATCCAAATCTGTAGCAGTCCAAGCTTGACCCCTGTTTCAGCGGGTTGGCCGATCGCTTAGAAATGGTGCATTAAATAAAAACAGCCAAAAGGTAGAGAACATTAATTGATAGAATTTTTAGTAAAGGTTTATTTAATTATAAAGAATCAACTATTAAAATTTATGTGAAACTCGAAATAAAAAATTAGTCGATTGCCCCATAAGACTCCATAAAAATCTACCCAGTCACTCGCTACCTGTTCTATGCGTTCTATCTATCACCGAAACTCTCCAACCCGCCGCGCACTGTATAGGGTCGCCCTCAGCGTCCTCGACATCCTCTCTCATCTGGGCTGAATCTCCCCCCTTGGGCGATCGCCCAACCCGGATCCAAGAACTGCAAGATTCCGATGAATGCAGTCATTGGCAGGACTGGGCTATTAAATTGACTAGAACCGCTATATCTGATTCAAACATGAGGTAAATTTCTATGACAGAAGACAATCGCCAGCAATTTCCAGCTTTAAAGAATAAAGCCTATTTTAACTATGGTGGACAAGGACCGATGCCCGAATCGGCATTAACTGCCCTTTTTCACTCCTATCAATCGATTCAGGAGAAAGGACCTTTTACCGGCAAAGCGGGACTTTGGGTCAATCAAGAAATCACCGCAACAAGAGAGGCGATCGCCTCGGAACTCGGGGTCAATCCAGAGACAATTACCCTCACAGAAAATGTCTCCATTGGATGCAATATTCCCCTCTGGGGTTTGGATTGGCAACCGGGCGATCGCATCTTAATCGGCGACTGCGAACACCCAGGAATTATCGCGGCTGTAGATGAACTCGCCCGTCGGTTTAATCTCCAAGTTTCAATTTGTCCCTTGATGGAAACCTTAAATCAAGGAAATCCCGTTTTGGCGATCGCCTCCCATCTTCACCCCAATACTCGGTTAGTCGTTCTCAGTCATATCCTCTGGAATACCGGCCAAGTTTTACCCCTCACCGATATTGTTAAAGCTTGCCATGAATTCAGCCAAAAATCCAACCCTTCAAAAAAAATTAGAGTCCTTGTAGATGCCGCCCAATCTGTAGGCGTTTTACCCTTAAACCTGACCGAAATCGGCGTCGATTATTATGCCTTTACCGGCCATAAATGGTGGTGCGGACCGGAAGGATTAGGCGGACTCTATGTCAGTCCTGATGCCGCTGAAACCCTCCATCCCACCTTTATTGGTTGGCGTAGCATTGCCATGAATTCTACCGGGTACGGGGTAGGTTTTAAATCCGATGGACGCCGATTTGAACTGGCAACGTCCGCTTATCCGTTATTAGCCGGATTAAGAAATGCGATCGCCTTTCATCATGACATAGGAACCCCTGAAGACCGTTACGATCGCATCCAAGCCTTAAGTCATCAACTCTGGACAAAACTCCGAAACTTACCGGATATTGTTTGTTTAAAATCGACCCCACCGGAAGCGGGTTTAGTCTCCTTTCAGTTTAATGAAACCCTGCGAAAATCAGGGGCAAATCATGACAAATTGGTGAAGTTTTTAGAAAAAGAACATCGCGTCATGGTTCGGACTATTCTCAATCCAGATTGCGTGCGGGCTTGCGTTCATTATTTTACCTTAGAATCGGAAATAGAACGACTAATTCAGGGAATACAAGATTATTGTCAGCAGATTTAATCCCGTTGAAAACCGCAAAAATAGTCAGGCCATCTCCTTAATGGTGACCTTGATTTTTAGCTATTGTAGGAAAATGGGCTAAAATTGTCTTAGGATGGCAATAGAGAGGCGATATCTGGGGTATCTCGGCCATATTTCCCCTCTATCCTGTTGTTATTTTCTAGCTGATATAGGCCGTGAAAACTCGACCCGTTGTTTATATTGCCATTACCAATCATGGTTTTGGTCATGCAGTGCGCGCCGCCTCAGTTGCGGCAGAAATTCAAAGGCTAAACCCGGACATTCTCTTAATTTTAGTAACCACCGCACCCCGTTGGTTACTAGAGAGTTATATTACCGGAGATTTTATCTTACGGGAAAGGGCTTTAGATGTGGGAGTAATTCAGGCGGATAGCTTGAAGATGGATAAATTAGCAACCCTTGAAAAATTGCATGATATTCGCAAGCGGCAATATGCGATCGCCGCTGGGGAAGTCAACTTTATTCATCTCAATCGCGTGGGATTAATTCTGGCTGATATTCCCCCCTTGGCAGCAACCATTGGCAAAGCCGCAGGCATTCCCGTCTGGATGATGAGTAATTTCGGATGGGATTTTATTTATCGTCCTTGGGGAGGAGAATTTGAGTCTATTGCCGATTGGATTGCGGACTGTTTCAGTCAATGTAACTGCCTATTTCGTCTGCCCTTTCACGAACCGATGAGCGCATTTCCTCTCATTAAAGATTTCGGTTTAACTGGGGGAACTCCCCGCTATCAACCGGAAACTCTCCGCCGGGAATGGGGTCTGAAATCTCCCTCAGAAAAAACAATTTTACTCACCTTTGGCGGATTGGGACTGGAACAAATTCCTTATCATAATTTGCATAACTTTCCCGACTGGCAATTTATCACCTTTGACCGCAATGCGCCAGATCTGCCCAATGTCGTTAAAATTGACAATCAAACCAATGGCGATCGCATTCGTCCCGTCGATTTCATGCCGGTTTGTGGGCGAGTCATTTCCAAACCTGGATTCAGCACCTTTTCAGAAGCTTGTCGTCAAAATGTGCCGATTATCTCCCTCACCCGAGAAGGGTTTGCTGAATCCCCCTTATTACTCCGGGGAATCCAACAGCATTCTCATCACAGAATTATCAGCCCTGAAGAGTTTTTTGAGGGGAATTGGGATTTTTTGCGAGAACCTCCTCTCCCCCCGCAATCAACCGAACCCTTAATCAAAAATGGGACTGAAGCGATCGCCCAGGCAGTGGTGGATTATTTCCAAACCTAATCCGCTTCTGAACGTTAACCCTTTTACAGATTTAATTTATGACTTACCATCAACAAATTCTCCAACTGAAAACCACGGGAAAATCCCTAGCTAAAGTCACCGCTAAAGTAGAAGAAGTCGTGGCAAAATCAGGGGTGCAAACGGGCCTCTGTACCCTATTTCTGCGCCATACTTCTGCCAGTTTATTACTACAAGAAAATGCCGACCCAGATGTCTTAGAGGATTTACAACATTTCTTTTCAGATTTAGTTCCCGAACAACGCCGCTACCGCCACAGTACCGAAGGTCCCGATGATATGCCCGCCCATATTCGCACCGCCCTCACCCACACTTCCGAGCAAATTCCCATCAATCGCGGTCGATTAGTGCTCGGAACCTGGCAGGGAATTTATATTTGGGAACACCGGCAACAGGGTCATCATCGAGAATTAGTGGTCCATATTCAGGGGGAATAATGATCCGTAAGCTGGCTTAAACTGAGGCAGTAAACGCTAAAAATTCAAGCAAGTCCCTGTGAGGAATTCGATGAGGGATGTTTCCCAGAATCAGGAAATAGGCGATGATGCCGATCGCCCGAATAACCGCCAGAAACTGGTCTACTGGACAGTCGGATTCACGGCGATCGCGATGGCGGTGGCGGGAATTGGGATTTATCTCCTGGATCGGATGGTCCTCTCCCAAGGGCGATCTCACTTAGAACAAACCGTCCAGATGCAAGCCCAACTAATCCAGGGGATTGCCAGCGTCACGGATACCCCGCAAACCGCCTGGGAGTCAGCCCAACAAGCGTATCAACTCCCTCAACCCTCGGGGATGCGGGTGGCGATCGCCTGGGTGGAAACCGACAATTCCCCGGTGATGTGGCAACAGGGAACGGCCAGCGATCGCCTCTGGATGCCCGTAATCCCCGATTCAGAACTCGCCGATGCCATCCACCGGGCGATCGCCGGGGAAACCGGCAGTCAGTTGATTACCGATGAACAGGGTATTCCGGCGATCGTCGCTTATGCCCCCATTCCCAAATTAAATGGGGCAATTTTGACCCAGCTTGAGGTCCGACAAATTCGCTCATCCTACCTACCGGGTCCGGCGATCGCCACGGGAATCACCTCCCTAATCATCTGCGCCGCAGGCATCCTCTTTGTCTACCAAGGTAACCGACTTCTGGACCAGGAACAGCGCAATTCTCAACAATATCAAGCCATGTTAGAAGCGGCCCCCGAGGGGACCATTGCCATCACCGATGGCGGTAAAATTCACTGGATGAATACCGCTGCCTTGGAACTGTTTGGCTATACCGAATCAGAATTACAAGGGCAAAATTTGAAACTCTTGATGCCCTGGTTAATACACCAAGAAATCGACGCCTATTTGACCATATTTCTGAACACTCGTCAAATGCCGGGGGAGAGCAATTCGGCTTATAAATTAGTTGGACAGCGTAAAAATGGCACGACTTTTCCCATCGAACTGGCGATCGCTCATGTTCTATTACCCCAAGGTCAACTCTACACCCTGTTTGTGCGTGACATCACCGAACGCACGCGCGCCCAGGAGAAATTGCAAGAAAGCTACAATCTTTTGCAAGCTATCTCCGAAGGAACAACTGATAGTATTTTTGTCAAAGACCTTCAGGGTTGCTATCTCTCCATTAACTCTGCCGGGGCCAAGGCAATTGGCAAGCCCGTGGATGAAATTTTAGGGAAAAATGATACCGAATTATTATCGCCAGAAACTGCTCGGCAACGGATGAAAAATGACCACCGAATTTTGTTGGATGGGGAGACTCAGCTTTTAGAAGAAGAAATTGTGCCATTGAATGCGGATTTTAATTCGTCTCAACCCCGGACCTATTTAACCTCCAAAACCCTGTATCGTTCCGCCCAAGGTTATGCCATCGGATTAATTGGCGTCGCCCGGGATATTAGCGATCGCGTTGAGGCGGAAACTGCCTTGCGCGACACCGTGGAACGATTGCATCGGACTTCAGGAGAATTACAGGAAAAAAATCAGCAACTTGAAGCCACTCTGACTCAATTGCAACGGACTCAAACCCAGTTAATTCAATCGGAAAAAATGTCTTCCTTGGGACAAATGGTGGCGGGGATTGCCCATGAAATTAATAACCCCGTGAATTTTATTTCGGGCAATTTGGGATATGTTCGCGATTACCTAGAAAATTTACTCGATTTAGTCGAACTTTACCGACAACAGTATGGGGAAACAGACCCGGAAATAGCTGATAAACTCGAAGACATAGAATTGGATTTTTTGCAAGAAGATTTGCATAAAATTTTGGGTTCAATGAAAGTGGGAACCGATCGCATCCGAGGCATCGTGCAATCGTTACGCACCTTTTCCCGCCTCGATGAAGCGGAAATGAAGCAAGTCAATATTCACGAAGGCATTGAAAGCGCGTTGTTGATTTTGCAAGGTAGACTGAAAGCAACCGTCCATCGACCAGAAATTGACATTATCCCAGAATTTGGCCTACTCCCCTCGGTGGAATGTTATGCCGGACAACTGAATCAAGTGTTTATGAATCTCCTGAATAATGCGATCGATGCTTTAGAGGAAAAGTACAGCCAAAACTTAGGGGAGACTCCACCTAAATCGCCGCATTTCCAGTCACCCACCATTCGGATTCTCACCGCAGTCACCGGCGATCGGGTTACAATTCGCATCATCGACAATGGTCCCGGCATGACACCCAAAATCCAAGTCCGACTCTTCGACCCATTTTTCACCACAAAACCCGTCGGCAAAGGGACTGGATTAGGACTTTCTGTTTGCTATCAAATTATCGTAGAAAAACATAAAGGCCAGATATCCTGTCACGCAACGCCGGATTTAGGGTCAGAATTTGCTATAGAAATTCCGATATTTCAAGGGCTGACTTAAAATCGGCCAGAATCCAGCAAATTTCTGGATAGAAAATAAGTTTTCAAAATAAAAACCCCCACCCTTTAGGGTGCGGGTTTTTATTTGATTAACTAGAAGTAACCCCAGCAACTGGAATCTGCACCTCGCTTAGTTTACTCGCTTCCGGAGTCATCGGGGAATTGTACAACAACCTGCGAGGGGGTCCGATAATCACATACTCCGAATGTTCCTTTAACCAACCTTGCAACCGTTGCAAATGTTGTTCATAATTCGCCCAACTATAAGCCCCTTGAATGCCAATACTCACCACAGTCATAGGGGGATAATCGGTGACTTTAACTTCATCCGTCAGGGTTTCCGGCCAAATATCGCGGTTGGGATATAAAAAAGAAACTTCCGCCGTTTGTGGCATGGTCACTTCCGAACTTAACCCATCCAAATACCGCACTTCAACCGGGGTTGTCATGGCAATTTGATTGGTGCTAATGTGATTATATAACGGATTAAAGGCGACTTGGCTGGCTTGTTGCACATTCCCCGAATGGCTGTAAGTGACAGCCCGATATTCGGGATAATTCTTCACTTCGATCGCCCCAGGTGGGGTAGGATTCGGAAATTCATGGGGTAAAGATGCAGACATGAGTTTTAAACTTAAGAGTTCAGGGGTTTAGAATGAGCAATTTCAGGTAAAATAGACTCTAATTCTGTTGTCAGGACCGAAAACCATGAAAGGACTCTGGCTAGAAAATCAGCAATTACAACTGCGATCGCAACTTCCCATTCCCGAACCTCCCGAAGGAGAAGCCCTCATCCGAGTTTTGCGGGCGGGAATTTGCAATACCGACCTCGAACTGCTACGGGGTTACTATCCCTACAGTGGCATTTTAGGTCACGAATTCGTCGGTGTGGTGGAACGAGGACCAGAATCCCTGCAAAATCAGCGCGTAGTCGGAGAAATTAACGCCGCTTGCGGAGAATGTCGGTTTTGTCGCAAGGGACAACCCACCCACTGCGAAAATCGCACAGTGTTGGGAATTGTCAATCGCAATGGCGCTTTTGCCGAATATTTGACCCTGCCGGTTAAAAACTTGTATGCGGTCCCGGATACCATTACAACCGATATGGCAACCTTCACCGAACCCGTCGCCGCTGCCTTAGAAATTCAGGAACAGGTTCCCATCACCCCGGGCGATCGCATCTTGGTGGTAGGAGATGGCAAATTAGGGCAATTAGTCGCCCAAACCCTGGCCCTCACAGGTTGTGACTTACTGGCAGTCGGGCGACATCGGGACAAACTGGAGAATTTAGAGTCCCTAGGCATTAAAACTGGATTTGCCGATGCCGTCACCGACGGACAATTTGATATCGCCGTAGAATGTACCGGCAACCCCGAAGGATTTACCATTGCCCGTCGCGCCTTACGTCCCCGGGGGACCCTCGTCCTCAAAAGCACTTATGCGGGTCACCTCACCCTAGATATCTCGTCCCTAGTGGTGGATGAAATTACCCTGATTGGGTCCCGTTGCGGTCCTTTTCCCAAAGCCTTAGAGCTTTTAGCACAAAACAAGATAAATGTCAACCCTTTAATTCAAGCGAAATATCCCCTCGACGAGGCGATCGCCGCCTTTGAGCACGCCCAACGCCGAGGAGTTTTAAAAGTTTTGTTAGAGATTAGTCCATAGAATGTTATTGGTCATTGGTCATTTGTCATTGGTCATTTGGATTGTTGAAGTCCAATGACCAATGACCAATGACCAATGACCAATGACAAATCCCTCAACTCCGAAAATCCCCACAATCGATCGCCTCTTCCGACATCGCCCGAGTGGGATGGACGGGACATTTCAAACGAGGGTCATTGGTAAAAAAGACGCAATAGGCACAGGGAATCTGGTGCATTCGCTTGGCATTCGCCCTTGCCGTGGCGATCGCACTAAAAAGGCTCCACCCCAGCAACATCACCAGAAACCAAGCACTGACAAAGCAAATTGGCACTAAAAATGGCTCAATGGCGCGAATCAGAGAGTACAGCATTTGGAACACAGGCCCATACTCCAATCGATGACATCAAAATATTCTTTTAATTCATACCACAAAGAAGGCAACCTGATAAAATCTAAAAAAGATCTAAAATCCGCCGGACAAACCGGACTTATCGGGCAAAATTGCCTAATCGACTCTTTTTTTGTCTTTCAAATTACAGGAACCTTGCTATGACTCTGCGTTTAGGTGATACCGTACCCGACTTTACCCAAGCATCTTCCCAGGGAGAGATTAATTTTTACGAGTGGGCGGGAGAGAGTTGGGTGGTGCTGTTTTCTCATCCAGCAGACTATACCCCGGTTTGCACCACAGAACTCGGTGAAGTTGCCCGTCTTCAGGCTGAATTCGACCAGCGCAATGTCAAAACCATCGCCCTGAGTGTGGATGATGTGGAATCCCACAAAGGCTGGATTGTTGATATCGAAGAAGTCGGCAATGTTACCGTTAACTATCCCATTTTGGCCGATGCCGATCGCAAGGTATCCGATCTCTACGACATGATTCATCCCCATGCCAATAATACCCTTACCGTGCGATCGGTCTTTGTCATTGATCCTCAGAAAAAACTCCGGTTGGTTTTAACTTACCCCGCAAGTACCGGACGCAACTTTGTGGAAATTCTCCGGGCGATCGACTCCTTACAACTCACGGACAACTACAGCGTTGCCACCCCAGTCAACTGGAAAGATGGCGACGATTGTGTAATTGTCCCCTCCCTCAAAGATCCAGAAGTGTTAAAGGAAAAATTCCCCAAAGGATACACTGCCGTTAAACCTTATTTGCGGTTAACTCCACCCCCGAATAAATAAGACCCTGCCTTTGACAAGGCGATCGCCGAGGCTCATCTGTAGGGATTTTCTGACCAAGATAGCCTCTAAGCAGGGCGATCGCCTTTCTCTCCTGAATAAATTGATAAAACAATCAAACCAGCAGTTGTAATAGCCCGCCATAGGACAAGAACCAATGGATATTAAACAGGGGTTCATCGGAACCGTAGGGAATACCCCCTTAATTCGACTCAACAGCTTTAGCGAAGAAACCGGATGTGAAATTTTAGGAAAAGCCGAATTTCTTAATCCTGGAGGGTCCGTTAAAGACCGGGCCGCCCTCTTCATCATCGAAGAAGCCGAACGCAAAGGCTTACTCAAACCTGGGGGGACCGTTGTCGAAGGAACCGCAGGCAATACCGGCATTGGATTAGCCCATATTTGCAACGCCAAAGGCTATAAATGCCTGATAGTCATTCCCGAAACTCAATCTCAAGAAAAAATAGATACCCTCACTATATTAGGGGCCGAAGTGCGTAAAGTTCCAGCAGTTCCTTACCGCGATCCCAATAACTATGTCAAGCTTTCCGGCAGACTCGCCGAAGAAATGGACAACGCAATTTGGGCCAATCAATTTGATAATCTAGCCAACAGAATGGCCCATTATCAAACCACCGGACCCGAAATTTGGTCCCAAACCAACGGTAAAATTGACGCTTGGCTGGCTGCAACAGGAACTGGCGGGACTTATGCCGGAGTTTCTCTCTTTTTAAAAGAGAAGAACCCCGACATTAAATGTATCGTTGCTGATCCAATGGGCAGTGGATTATATAGCTATGTAAAAACTGGCGAAATCAACCCCATCGGCAACTCGGTTACCGAAGGCATTGGCAATAGTCGGATTACCAAAAACATGGAAGGTGCGCCGATTGATGACGCCATTCAAGTGGATGATCAAGAAGCAATTCGCGTCATTTATCAACTCCTCCAAAAAGATGGCTTATTTATGGGAGGGTCCGTGGGCATTAATGTCGGTGCCGCCGTCGCTTTAGCTAAAGAAATGGGTCCAGGTCATACCCTGGTAACGGTGTTATGTGATAGTGGACAACGCTATCAATCCCGGTTATACGATCGCCAGTGGTTAGCCTCCAAAGGACTATCCCCAGACTAAACCGGAGTATTATTTAAGGCATTACGGCAAACATTACTAGCCTTTATTCCAACCGAAAAAACCCTTTCAATCCCTCCCCAACCTTCTCCTAAAACTGCGTAAATTGGGACAACCGGGGGAGATAATTTTTACCAATCAAAAGTCTTAAATATTATGGCACTTAAAGTTCATCTCCCGTATTTTGACCAGCTTTTGGAACTATTAAAGGACCAAAATCAAGATGCGATCGCAGCATTTGGTCGCCACGTTCACTGGGGGTACTGGGAAGACCCCAGTCGCGCCGATGGTTCCATTCCTGACTTTGCCAACGCTGCCGAACAACTATCCCTCCGGGTTTGCGATGCGGCCCAAATCACCGACGGATTGAAAATTCTCGATTGTGGTTGTGGGTTTGGCGGCACGATCGCCAGTCTCAACGAACGGTTTTCCAACTTAGAGCTTGTGGGAGTTAATATTGACGAACGCCAACTCGAACGAGCGCGATCGCAAGTCCATCCCCTCAACCAAAATGC
>NZ_JAFLQW010000414.1 GCF_017313335.1 Phormidium pseudopriestleyi FRX01
TTATCCGGGCATGGCGTAGTGGGTTAAATTAGGTTGACTTAGCTTGCTTGGTATGGACCTGAATTTTAAATAATTGAGGGTCAAGGCAGTGCTAGTCTCTCGTTGAAACCAGCGATTGTCTAGCACTGTTTTCTTTTTATGATTAAAGACTGCTTTAATCAGTGCCAAAACCAATATACTCATCCTTCCAGCAGTTGCCACCAAAACAGCGCATCTGGATGTAGGGGTAGCAAGCACCGTCCGATGCTGTAAGATTTCGCCATGCCGCAGGCTTGACGCAAAGATTTTCAACTGTAGAGCCATTTTCTAATCTATTTAGGACGGCGATCGACTCCAAACTTCAGAGCTTAGAGATTCCTCCCAGCCCAAAGTGGATAGGGTCAGTCTAAATGAGTTAAACCCTTAGAAGAATAGAGCGGGAGAGGAAAATGCCTTCTACAGGCTGTTGAGTAATTGTAGGGTGGGCTTTTTATCACCGTACAATTACTACAATCGCTTCAAAAAATGTACCTCCTAACTGTGTGAATCTCTATATATGTAATGGCAAAATTTTTTAAATCTTAGGTTTCCGATTACTTGACAAATATTTTACCTAAAAACTTATTATTCTCTCGTTTTAAATCAAGCTTATCTAGGCTTGCAGAAACAATCTTTAAGAGTTATCAAATTTTAAATTTTACCTCCTCAAAATACTTGCAAAAATCTTGCAATTTATCCTGAAGCACAAGTTTATATAGTGAATAACTTCTATGTGACCACTTAGTATAGGCAGTGGAATCAACAAACCTCTAAAGCATAGAAGAGTACCCACTTTCCAATGTTTAACTCTCATATAGACTTACCCCCAGTTGCTACTACAGAGATATTTTTCTGCCAATCTTCCCAAGTGAGTGAAGTTCGGGTAGAACCCAAAAAACCAACCGATATTTTTATTTATCTAAGTCAACAAATCGAGGTAGATTCTCCCAACCCCGTAGAAGGGCTGTCTGATAATTCTGTGGGGGACGACACTGCCAACCCTGCGACAGTCTCTAAGTTAGATTCTTTACCCTCACAAGAGAATTGCTTAGATTTCTCTAGGGTTTTTCCAATAAATAGTCCCAGCCATTTAGAAGAAGCCAATCGGGATTTATTGGATAGAGAACAATTAGACTTAAATGAGACAGTTCCTCCGGCATCGCTAATCGTAGAGGAGCAAACTTCTCTCCATTTAGGGAACCTTGTAGAACTGGATAGAGTTGAAATTTTACGCAGCCCTGATTCAAATTTACCCGGGTCAGAAAATTTAGCCGTTGTAGCAGAAACTGGGTCAACTGTTCCCGAGTCACCCCTTGCCCAAACCCGGGAATTTGAATATAATCTCCCCCCAGTTTCTCCGTCCACGGTGGATTTTGTGCTTCCCGAGTCGGTAGAGGAGATAGAGTCTCAACCCACTCCCCTGCCGGAACCCCTTCCGGAAATGAATTGGCGGGAAAATAGCCTAGAATCCCTCGATTCTACGGCTGAAAGGTATCCATTTATTGTAAATCCCACCGATAGATTAACCTTTGACCTTCAGAGTTTTCGGCCCTTTAGGGATGAAAACTATTCCACCCTTGATCTGAGGTTTGGAGAAAATAACCCAGTTTTCAATAAAGTGACTTTTGCCAATTTTCCAAAAGAGGATCAGCTTTATTGGGTATTAGAGGGCAATCGGGTGGTGCTTGAAACCCGAGGACTACAAGGGGGTGCAGTCTATCAAGGGCGGGAAACCATGACAGAACTCACCCAACGCATAATACTCCAACAACAGTTTTGGGGCCTACAAGCGGTTTGGTCTGTCCCTCACGCTCTAGAAGATGTGATAGGAGCAGGGGAAAACAACAATCAATTTGCAGTTCTTTCTGTGGCTGGACAGTTGACTACTCCCCCAGGAATACCTGCAGGAGAAGTAATCATTAACAGTGGCCAGAGTCGGGACAATACCACGACCACATTGGTACCTAATTTAGGAAGTGCTTCGACCAATCACCCCGATGGGGGTAGATCGCTATTTGAAAATCTCGATCCAGCCGTTGCTCCTAGATTTCTTCAAGCTTTTCCCACAACCAATCTACAACCCTTATTAAATAATGGGGTTGCTTTACGAGACGGGGCAATTATCCCTGCGGAAAATTTAGCAGCAGCCGGGATTGGCTTTATAAATTTAGATACCGGAGAAGGATTTGACTTTAGTGCGCCCTTCACCTCGGTTCCCGGTATTAAAATCGGACAGCCCGGAGGAGGAATGAATTTAGATTTATTAAATATCATCGTCAATCCTGTTATGACTCCCAGAGAAAGAGATGTCCGGTATCTCAATTCTTTAATCTGGTTCTCCCTCGGCCAAACTATGGTGGGGGATAGTACAGAAATTGATTATCAAGAAAGTAGCGATTGGTATCGTTTTTACTTTTCTGTTCCGCACCGGAGAACTTCAATAGAATATGATGCCCAAGAAATTCAAGCGACCTATCGCAGTATTTTTAGCAATCCTGGCGTATCCTTTAGCGTCTCTTTTGGAGCCAATGATAAAATCGATGAAATTCAATTTACCCATGCCACTCTCGGTTTAAGTCTGGGTTTTATTTTTACAGGACTAGAAAACTCGCATATCGATGAGGGCCTCGATGAAGCCCATACTGCCTTAGAAAATGGAGAAGGTTTTGCAGAGTTAAACACCGTCGCCACCCCAGAACAAAGAGGGCAAATCAATCAACGACTTAACCAGAATCTCTTAAATACCGAGCGAGCAACCAAGCTAGACCAACTCTCTGGCAACTATACCTTTCCTGGCACGATTACCCCAACTACCTCTAATCTTTTTCAAGTGAGAACGGGTTTATATAAGCGCAGGATTGATTTTTTGTCGCAAGAGATTAGCCCATTTCGAGAGGTTTCTAATTTTTTCTTGGATCTAGACCTCTCTAATCAAGATTTTGGGACCCTCGGCTTTATTGGAATTTCAAACCCGACCGATCAACCGACAAA
>NZ_JAFLQW010000266.1 GCF_017313335.1 Phormidium pseudopriestleyi FRX01
TCGTTGGAAGGATAAGCCGGTGGCGATGTCGATTATTCAAGGTCGCTTGATTGGTTTGGCTCACTTTACGGTGGGGTATATCCTGACTTATGCGGCGTTCTTGATTGCTTCGACTGCAAGTAAGTTCGGGTAACTTTTGACGGCTTGCAACGATTTGAACAGACTCTCCCCACCGCAATGATGTTGGCAAAGGGGGAGTTTAAATAAAAATCCCCCGCTATGATAGCGGGGGATTTTTTATGCCCGAGGGCGCATTGGTAACGAGAGCCTAAAAAGAGGGTTGTTGAGGAATAGTCGTTTGTTGTTGTCCTCACCGCTCTTTTTTCGGCAACTGACGATTAATTTAGGGAATGACGCCCTTAATTACTCATCGCTTTCAATGTAGATGAACAGCAGACCCATCAACACTGGGGGCATTAACCAGCAAACGACGGGAATCAAAATCCAAGGCAGGTAAGCAGCTGCGTAAGCGCCGGTCATATCTAATGTCTCCTATTTCAAGTTTTGGGTTGACGAGAGGACTATTAACGACGGTGAGTCGGTGATGTTCCTCTAAAAAGGTGGACTTTTCAAAAATCAGAGTCTGCGGGTGCAGATGAACTAATTTTAGGTGACGCGAGGTCACAAACGAGCAAATTAAAGCCCGAGGAAGGGGCTATAAGGTCTAGTTAGTTGACTAAACCCCGGAAAATGGCATCGACGCCACTCAGGTTTTCTAAGAGGAAATAGGAGACAAATACGCCACCCATTCCACCGACGAAGAACCCAGCGGTGAGCTGACTCCAACCTTCAGCAGTTTTCAAGTCAGCGGGGGCTTGAGGATTTTTGCTGGGGTAATCATCATCACCTGTGGCTTGGAACGAGGCAATCCCGTAGACTGACATACAGGCGGTGCCGATTAAAATTAAAGACATGGCCGAAACTAATCCGCCTAAGTTGGCTGCTTCTGGATAATCGCGCAGGGGACCATATTTAATCCAGGGGCCAATTAGGAAATAGCCGTGGGCCATGCCAATTTCAATCCCACGGAGAATGGGGGAGAGTCCTTTACGGTAGGCAGGCAGGTTACCAATGAATGCTTTGGTGAAGGCAGAATCGCTGACTGGGGTGGAGAGGTGACCCACAAAGGGGTCTCCACCGTAGGGCTTCACGATTTCAATATCTCTTGCATCGGCCATATTTGTTTTTCCTCTTGGTGTGACAAGTCAGTAAAAGAACTTAAGGTAATATTCTAAGCAAGAAGGGGTCGCCTAGTCTCAGAATTAGTGCGTAGCTTTAAAAAACTTCATGCAAAGCGCCTAAATCCCCTGGGGCTGGTAACCACTGATTTTAATTTACCTCGGTTCGGTGACCTTTGCGATCGCGATTCCAGCCTTTATTTTGTGATTGGAGCAGGTTCTGGGTTAAACCTCTGTTTGTGTTAAATTTTGTTAAGAAATTTAACAAGGGAATAGGCCGGGTATTTCTAGCCCTTTAGAGATTTTGGCACAGGTTATGGCCGATCGCCCCGGGTCAAAAGGCAGATTTAAGCTGAATCGGGACCGACGCTGACTATTTCTGCTGGCTTTGCACCCAATTTGGGTCAAAACCCCGGTTTTTTGTCCGGGGAATCGCATCCTGTACTGATGTTTTATAGGGAGTCTAAATCATGGGGAAAATCCAGTTCAGGAGTGGGAGCATCTTGCTCCCTTCAAGTAGTAGGGAGCAAGATGCTCCCACTCCTTTGTGGAATTGTCCAATTTATTTAGACTTGTTGGAGGTTTAGTTAGAGGAACTCAAATGTTGATAAAATTTATAAGTTAGACCCCAATTAAAAAGCGATCGCCAGAGTCTTTCTAGGTTCACGGCAGCGATCGCCTTAACTGGGTCTAGGGGTTATTCTGGAAAATCGGGAATAATCCATTTCGGAGGCTGCATCCGTTTTTTTCTAATGGCTTCTTCGGCGATTTCCATCATTTTATCTAAGGACGTTTCCTGGATAAACTGGGATGTTTGTTCTGCATATTCGCGGTTAGGACATTGGTCTCCCAATACACAGCCATTCACGCAGGCTACAGCACAGTTAATAGTCTCTGTCACGACAACCTCTTCTTGATGTTCTTCTGAGTTGACATTAACCCCAGACGCCTGTATTAGCCTGATGAAAGCAAATGCAGTCGTCTGTTAAGAATTTAAGTTCTGATTGATTATTGTAGCATCACGGGTGAGGGGCATTGATATCCGTGGGACGGTGAAAATTAGAAAAGACTTGAGTATCCCGGAGCACAGAAAAGCGCGATCGCCACTAATACTCCATACGGTTGTCAGAGTAAAAACCCGCACCCTCAAGGGTGGGGCTACACAGACGAAGCCTGCCTTCGCAGGCTACCAGCGAAAACCGACTTTTACCAACCGTATTTGGTATAAACCCTCCCAGAAGACCCCCCGAATCCATTATCTGGGGTACTAGACTTGTATTCTGAGATTCCCCGAAATCTGGGGGATTGCGATAGACTATCAGCAAGGCTAATCTATCCGCAGAGGTGGCGAAGGGATGTTCGGATTCCCTTGGGGTTGCTAGGGTTGAGGGGGTGCGATCGCCCTCTTTGGAAACCCGCCCAATCCAGTTCCTGTGGCTGAGGCGATTATCGATATTTTTCAGTTGGTTTACCCCTTGAAACACCGCCCTACCTCGAACGGATTATCAAGGGTTTTAGCTGTGAATTCTAATCCATATAACCGCTATTTTTTTTACATTATGGCTATCACTGTCATGTTCCGGGCCTTAAATCAAACTGTTAAAATTGGCTCTTTATCTTTAATGATTGCTGGACTCTGGGGCTGTACCAATTTGGTTAAGTCAGGAGTTGGCGTTACCGATATTGAGCAGATCCAAAGCGACTGGCAGAAAAAAGATACGGTGTATTTAAAAGGCACTGTTGAAAATCGTGCACCGTTTCTGGAATCGGGGGCTTATCAACTTCAGGATGCCACGGGAGCAATTTGGGTCATGACCGATTCACCGCTTCCAAATGTGGGGGACCAGATGGTGATGAAAGGTCAGGTTACTTATCAAAGTATTCCCATTGCAGGACAAGAGTTAGGAGAAGTTTACATTAAAGAAATTGAACAACTCGAACGGGAGAGTTCTGCTCAGAATAATCTTTAAACTGTTCTATAGCAGCTCCTAAATCCGTTGTGGAATCCGTCGGCGGCCCCTCTCCCCCTTCGACCCCCTTCGACCCTTCGACCCTTCGACCCTTCGACTGGCTCAGGGCTCAGGGCTCAGGGCTCAGGGCTCAGGGCTCAGGACAGGCCTCTCCCAAAGGGGGAGAGGGGAGATGAAGATGTCATAAATCATTTAGGATTGCTATAGGCAAAAGAAACCGGGTTAATGCAAGAATCCCGGTTTCTTTTCTTTTTAATTAACGTAAAGTTACGAATTCTTCGGCAGTGGAAGGATGAATGCCGATGGTGGCATCAAAGTCTTTTTTAGTGGCTCCCATATTGACAGCAATTGCCAATCCTTGAACGATTTCGGCAGCATCTTTACCGACGATATGAACCCCTAAAATGCGGTCGGTGGTTTTGTCCACAATTAATTTAATCATCACCTTTTCATCGGCATCGGTGAGACTATAAAACATGGGACGGAATTTGGCGCGATAGATGGTTAAATTGTCGCCTACTTTGTCTCGGGCTTCTTCTTCTGTCAAGCCCACTGTGGAGGCTTCTGGCTGGGAAAAAACAGCGGTTGGGATGCCGGTATGGTTAAGATGACGGGGGATGTGTCCAAAGACGGTATCGGCAAAAGCACGTCCTTCAGCGATCGCCACGGGGGTTAAATTCATGCGATCGGTGCAATCCCCGACGGCATAGATATGGGATTGATTTGTGCAACTATCCGGAGTCACGGCGATCGCACCGAGAATCACTTCGACTCCTGCTTTCTCTAAATTTAAGCGGCTTAAATTTGGTGTGCGCCCTGTTGCACAGAGTAACGCATCTACGGTGACAGGCTCATTTTCTTCCCCAGCAAAAATTAACTTTAAGCCTTCATCGGTCTTTTCAATCTTCTCTAGGGTTGTCTGAGTTTTGAATTGAATCCCATGTTTAGTCATTCCTTCTTGGATGTTCTGGGCAATATCCTCATCGAAGCCATTTAAAATATATTCGCGGCGAATAATTTCAGTGACTTCGGCCCCCAACCCATTCATAATCGAAGCAAATTCGACACCGATATAACCGCCGCCCCAAACGGCAAATCGTTTGGGAAATTCACTGAGGTGGAACATTTCATTTGAGGTGATGCCATGTTCGATGCCCTCAATATCCGGTTTGGTTGGTTTTCCTCCCACTGCAATCAAGATTTTGTCGGCGGTTACCTTGCGATCGCCTATTTCAATGGTATGGGAATCCACAAAAGTAGCCATCTCCTTGATTAACTCAACTCCGGCTTTTTCCAGATTATTAATGTGAATCTGATTGAGGCGCATCACTTCTTTTTGAACGGCTTCTACCAACTTGTTCCAGTCAAAATTGGGTTCAGCTTTTTCCCAACCGTAACCCACGGCATTTTGATACAGTTTAGAAAATTGGGATGCATACACCATTAATTTTTTGGGAACGCAACCCCGGATGACGCAGGTACCTCCCACTAAATCTCCTTCGGCGATCGCCACTTTAGCCCCATAAGAGGCAGCCCGTTTCGATGCGGCTAATCCCCCAGAACCTGCACCTATCACAAATAGGTCATAATCAAAGTTCGTCATCTCAGTCACTCCGTTAATCATCGTTTAATAACAGGGTAATCCGTTTCGCAAGGAGATGGGGAGGATGCTTAAGTTTGTAGTAATACCAAATCCGGTTGGTAAAAGTCGGTTTTCTCTGGTAGCCCGCGCTTCTCGGGCTTTGTCTGTGTAGACCCACCGTTGACGGGTGCGGGTTTTTATAGACTTGGGAACTGGAGCTTATAGCGGTTCGGTGGCCTCATTCGCGTACAGATATTTAGAGGAGTGTGAGCATCTTGACAAGAGCTTGTCAAGATGCTCACACTCCAAAAATGTACGCGAATAACTATGGGAAACGCTATAAGCCTGATATGGGGGCGTTACTTGGCGATCGCCAAGTAACGAGGAAACGACTGAAGTCGTTACTACAAA
>NZ_JAFLQW010000107.1 GCF_017313335.1 Phormidium pseudopriestleyi FRX01
GAGATTAAAAAAGGTAGCCGTAAGCCTCATGGCGAGAGTCAGTGAGCGTGAATAGGTAGGGGCGCATTGACTACGCCCTTAAGGTCTAAATTCTGGACTCTTAAAGAATCCCATGCTCTTTAGACGTGGGAGTGTCAAACTCCCCTAGAAATCAAAAAAAGCCCCACTTTTTGAGGGGATTGGGTTTTTCCTAATTAAAAAGCCGAGGGTGATTATCCTCGGCTTTTTGGAAATTTATTTTTCTGTTCAATGAGACGTAAAACCACATAAAATCGGGTTCATTCATCCCTAAATCATCCTCCTTATGACTGATTGAGGACTACCTGTTCAGGTAGGCGGTGGGGGTCGTTTCTTGCCAATCAAAGATGCGTTCTAGTTGGTCAATGGTGACAAATCCATACTGCCAGAGCACCATCGGTAAGGTGCTGTAGTCTAGTTCGCGACTATGTAGGCAAAAAGTCCCGCAAATCCGCTCGGCGAAAGCAATAGAGGCCGTGGAAATGGCGAGTTCTTCTTGGAGAAATCGAATAAATTGAGAATAGGTTGCCGGGGCCATAAGAACTATCACCTCCTTTGTCATTCCTCCTAATTGTGATTGTAAACCGTTAGAGATGGGGTAGCGGAGTAGCTACTTTGCCATCTGTCCATTCTGGGATGCGATCGCCCATAAAAAACATCAGCCCAGATTGCCGCAGATTTTATGACGACTTATTACTAATGCAGCATATCTAGCTGACAATGACATCCGAAAATTTACCGAATTCCAGTCATAAAGCGGCATTTGCCGCCTTATGACAGTCTGATTTTTGTCTGATTGGAGTTCTCTACATCAGGGGGAAGAATGTAGAGGCGATTCGCGAATCGCCCCTACATTTAGGGACTGAAGTTGGTTAAAGGGAGACCTAACCCCCCAACCCCCTTCCCTCCGAGGGAAGGGGGAGCCGGAAAGCCCCTCCCCTCTGAGGGGAGGGGTTTGGGGAGAGGTCTCTTTCTTGATTCGCCAACAGAGTCATTTAGGCTGGATTCTCAAAATATGCGTAAGTCCTATTTAAGTAGTTTATTCCCACTCGATAGTTCCAGGCGGTTTGGAGGTGATGTCATAAACCACCCGATTCACGCCGCGCACTTCATTGACAATGCGGTTAGAAATCGTTTCCAACAAGTCGTAAGGAACCCGAGACCAATCGGCGGTCATCCCATCTTCACTGGACACCAACCGCAATACGATGGGATAAGCATAAGTGCGCTGATCCCCCATGACTCCCACACTGCGGATAGGGAGTAAGACGGCAAACGCTTGCCAAAAATCATGGTAGAGTCCCTGGCGATTAATTTCCTGACGCACCACATAGTCGGCATCCCGCAAGATATCTAACCGTTCTGAGGTGACTTCCCCGAGGATGCGAATCGCTAACCCAGGACCGGGGAAGGGATGACGTTGGACAATTTCCTCGGGTAACCCAATCGATCGCCCGACTTTGCGGACTTCATCTTTAAAGAGTTTCCGCAGGGGTTCCACCAATTTAAAACAGAGGTCATCCGGTAACCCCCCGACATTGTGATGACTCTTAATTTTAACCGCCACCCGTTGACCCGGTTGGGAGGGAATGCTGGTATCTGCCGACTCAATCACATCGGGGTATAGGGTGCCTTGGGCGAGAAAATCAAAGGGTCCCAGACGTTTGGATTCTTCTTCAAACACCCGGATGAACTCATGTCCAATCCGTTTGCGCTTTTCTTCTGGGTCGGTAATCCCGTCAATTTGAGCCAGGAAGCGATCGCGCGCATTGACATAGACAACAGGAATATGAAACTGTTCATGAAAGAGCTTAACTAAGCGTTCCGGTTCATATTTCCGCATGAACCCTTGATCAATGAACATACAAGTCAGTTGGTCCCCGATCGCCTTGTGCAACAAGAACGCCAAGGTCGAAGAATCCACCCCACCGGATAATGCCAATAATACTCGACGCTCCCCGACTTGATTACGAATTTCTTTAATCGATTCTTCGACGAAGGTAGCGGTGGTCCAGGTGGGTTGACATTCGCAAATATGATAGACAAAATTGCGAATTAGGGGCATTCCCCCTTCGGAATGGACGACTTCCGGATGAAACTGGACCCCATATAATTGCTTCTCGTGGTTCGCAATGGCGGCACATTCAGTATTCTCGGTGTGCGCTAGTCGTTCAAATCCTTCTGGCATCCGCAGTACCGAATCACCATGACTCATCCACATGGTGGAACCTTCTTCCACATTGGTCAGCAAATCCGTGGGGTCGTCAATGTACAACGATGCTTTACCATATTCTGCCCGTTCTGCCGGGGCCACATGACCCCCAAGCTGCTGAACCATCAGTTGCATTCCATAGCAAACCCCGAGTATGGGAATGCCCAGATGCCAAATTTCTGGGTCACACAGAGGCGCACCTTCATCGTAAACAGAATTAGGCCCCCCGGATAAGATAATCCCTTTGGGATTGAGTTTTCGTAAAGTTGCTGCATCAGTGCGATGGGACAGAACCTCGGAATAAACTTGAGTTTCACGAATCCGACGGGCAATCAGTTCGGAATATTGAGACCCAAAGTCTAAAATCAGAATGGTCTCGCGGTCGATAGCAGGGCGATCGCGTTTGTCTTCGACAGACTCACTAATTGGACTTTGTGGAGTTGGAGTTTGGGTTGTCGTCACGGGTCAATCCTAATGGGTTGTATGTTAGGCGGAAAATTGATGAACTCAGGACTTACCCTAGGGAAGAAAGCAGAATTCTAACGATTGGGTCATCCCCTTAAAAATATCCTCGGGAGGTAAGTCCTGGAATTGGAGGGTTAAGATTAATTTTACCTCCTCTATTTGCTTTTTTTAGGGAGAAATTTAGGATCAGGCGGCGGTTTGAACTACCGCCGGTTTATCGGGTTGGCCCGGGTGTGGGGATGCTTACAAAAGTAGGTTTTTTATGCATAAGAGCAGCGACGGTTCCCGGACCTTAGCAAGGGGAGGGTTAGGGTGGGGTTTACGCGCAAGTGGCGATCGCCACCTCACGCACTCTCATGAGGCGATCGCGCCTGTATGGAGGCGGGTGCCACCCTATTTCTTCCTGACGTGGCTTTGCCACGTCAGGAGGCCCCCACCCTACCCCTCCCCTTGCCAAGGTCCGGGAACCGGAAGTCCGATAGGATGAGGCGGGGGTTTGAACTACCGCCGGTTTATCGAGTTGGCCCGGGTGTGGGGATGCTTACAAAAGCAGGTTTTTTATGCATAAGAGCAGCGACGGTTCCCGGACCTTAGCAAGGGGAGGGTTAGGGTGGGGTTTACGCGCAAGTGGCGATCGCCACCTCA
>NZ_JAFLQW010000534.1 GCF_017313335.1 Phormidium pseudopriestleyi FRX01
ATTTCATGGGCAAAATGTTTAAAGGAGAGGAGTGAAAGGACATGGGGGAGTGGGGCTTACAAGAGGAGGGTTTTTACGTTTATGGTGATTCGCCTTACTATTAACTTCAGCGACGGTCCCCTCCCCTTGGCAAGGGGAGGGGACCGGAAGTAAAAACCTCCTCTTGTAAGGGAGGATGGGGGAGATGGGGAGGATGTTAGGAGTAACGACTTCAGTCGTTATCAATGTTCGTAGTAACGACTTCAGTCGTTTCTTAAAAATCCCCCAAATCATCCCCGCGTTGATCCATCCCCAACAATGATTACAGTACCTTGTGCACCATCAATCCGAACCCATTGACCATCGTGGAGACGAGAAGTCGCATCCGTAACATCCATAACTGCCGGAATTCCATACTCACGGGCAACGATCGCCCCGTGGGAGAGTTGACCTCCCACTTCAGAAATTAACCCCCCAGCGCGGGCTAATACAGCCGACCAACCCGCATCAGTGTAAGAAACAACTAGAATCGTTTCCTTATCAATCGGGCTGATTTCTTGTAAATTGCGAAGCACTTTGACTCGACCTTCCACAACCCCAGCACTTGCACCAATCCCCCGCAATCCTTGAGACAAATCCACTACTGTGCGAGTTACACTAGAAGGAACAGCCGGTGTATTTCCATAAACTACAGCAGGTACAGATTTCAGTTGTTTATCCCGTGCATAAGCATCCCGTCGGTCGGCAATTAATTGACGGATGCGATGTCTTAATTCCAGATTTGACCCTTCTATTAATTGCCGAATTTCCCCGAACTCTAAAAAGAAAATATCCCCAGCTTCAGCGAGTATTTCAGTGTCTATAAACTGATGCTCTAAGGCTAAAAAACTCCAGCGCAAATGTGCCAAAAACTTGTTATAAATCATCGCAACCCGACCCTTTAAGTCGAGACGACTTTGAACAATTTGGGCTTTTATGCCCTGGGATTTGGGTTGATTCGCCAGAGGGACGGGTTGAAACAACTGCTGAGTAAACAGTTGACGCACAGGGCGAGGGTCTTCTTTCCAAGTGGGAACAGCGATATCCGTGGCAACATCACTCAAATAGCCGTAGCGGTTGAGAAATTCATCGAATTGGTCAAAAATCGTTTGTCCGTCGGGCATTTCGGCCAGGACGGCAAACAGTTGAGAACAATCTCCGGTTTTATCCCCAGGGAGACTAATTTCGTCCAAGTCCGGTAGGACCAACAGGGCGGCATTGGCGATTTCTTGGAGGGCCTGAACTGCGGAGATTTCGGGAGTTTTCCCATAATCCAATTCGCGATCGCCCACTTTGAGCATTCCCTTTCTCAAGGCAAAACTCAGGGGGGACAAAATATTGTAATAGGTGAGGACCTCTAACAACTCCAAAATCTCATCGATCCGTTGTAGGAGAGACTGTGGGTTTAGGGAAGAGTTGCTCGATCCGGGTCCAGTATCATCGGAAACGGAAAGGGCTTCCTGAGATTCCAATGCAGCCAATGCGGGGGCCAAACGGGCCTGTTCTAGGTCATCAAAATTAAATCCCAGTCGGATTTCTCGCCGCAGCAAGCGCAGTAATCCCGGCAGGGAAATCAGGGTAGAAGTTAAGGGCGGTTTGCTGAAGGGCGCACCCCGGGTCAGAAATTCCAGACTTTCTGGGGGTAACCCCATCCGCAGAAAGATTTCCCCCAGTAAGGAGGCGTTAAAGTAGGCATGAGAAAAATGCAGGGTGGCGGTTTGCAGAAAGTCCAGATGACGGGCGCGTTTGCCTAAAACGAGGCTAAACAGTTTCCCCCAGACGCCACAGGTGAGGGGACGATTCAAGGACCAGGTGAGGGGCCGAATGGTGCCGGGAATGACTTCTGCAGCGATTTTGCGGGTCCAGATGGGCAGCAGGGTGGTGATGGGACGGGCCTGTAATAGCCAGAGGCTGTTGCCATCATAGGTCCATTCGATGTCTTGGGGAATGCCGTGGTAGCGGTTTTCCAGATGCCGGACGAGATAGGCGACTTGTTGCAGCAATCGCCGGGGGACATCGCCGGTACCTTCGAGGGGGAGTTGTTGGTCCTCGGGTAGTTTCCAGGTGGCGGTGGCATCGACATCGGCAGCACAAATAAAGACTTGGTAACGTTCCGGGGTGACTTGTCCGGAGACGACTCGGGAACAGTCTCCAGGGAGGGCTTCGATCGCCACAAAATCCCCTTGTCCAGCGATGGGATCCCGACTAAAAGCGACACCGGAAAACACGCCGGGAATTTGGGGTTGAATCAGTACCGCCATTGCGTCTCTTGCCCGTTGACGTTGATTGCTGGATTTGACTCGGGGCGCGGCATCCTGACGATATTGAGCGGCATTGGGGCGATCGTAGGAGGTTAAGCAGCGCGTAATCGCTTCACTCAAACTCGGGCGAGAGGTGACGTTGGCAATGGAGAGATATTGACCCGCAGCGGAGGCAGTTTCGGTATCTTCGCCAATGGCGGAGGACCGGACAATCAGGGGAGATTCCTCTGAGGGGTCGAGATGAGCAATCAAAGGGGATGGGTCATCTCCGGGAGGGAGGACCCATCCCTGGGGAACGGGATAGCCGGACTGTTTGAGGGCCGCTAATGTAGCTGCTTTTGCGCCAACTTTGGCGGCCTCTAGTTGCTTGTCCAGAGAAACTAGGGCGCGATCGCCTCGGAAAAAGCGAAACATCTTCTCTGATTGTTCATGACTGTTGGTGGCAGGCAAATCTAAATCGTCAGGCATTTTTTGGTAAATCCAGTAGAGTATTACCCCCAGGGCGATCGCAGCGACGATTCGTTCGACTTGCTGGGAGTGCAAGGCAGCCGTAATCAGTGGCAGGAGGACCAATACTAAGGTCCGGCCAGACTGACGTTCTCGCACCAGAGTAAAACTAATCCCCCCAATCAAAAAAATCAACCCCGTGGCGATCGGATCATGGACTGCAAACCCCCAAACCACATTGGTGGTCCCGGCCCCTCTTCCTTTCCAATACCGCCCCATGACTAGGGCAATCAAGGCAATTAATTCCCATTCTGGATGCTGGGGAAAAAACTGCCTTGCCAGCAATACGGCTAAAATTCCTTTTAATGCCTCGGATATCACCGCCAGGATACCGGCCTCTCGTCCTCCATGATAGAAGGCCGCAGAAACCCCAATATTCCCGGTTCCCACCCGCCGCAAATCTTGGCCGGTGAGGGCGCGAGTAATCCAATCAATCAGAGGTAAGGCCCCTAAGATTGGACAGAGGATGAAAATCAGTAATGTACCCCAAACTTGCGTCAGCGTCATGGAAAAACCAGCAATTGCGGCGGTGAGGGATGGCTCTTTAACAAATATCTAAGTATGCCGCAAAAATCAAAGTTCTGCTGAAAGGGGTCTCTATTCCCGGGGAAATAGGGTCTCATTACCCCGGCGACTGGGGTTACTCCTGTTCGTCATATCCATTGGCATAGACAATCGCGCACATCTGCCGGTAGGTGCTATGAGGGCCACAGGCGACCCCCGTCCAGCGAAATTCGCCGTTGAAGATGTTCTCCCGGTGACCGCGACTACTCACCCCATCATCAATAATTAGTTGCATGACCACTTGTTCGGCGGTATCGGGACCATAACTAATATTTTCTGCGGCCCCCCCGCGCCAGCGTCCATAACGGTTCATCCGGTCAAATGGGGTACTGCGATCGCTGCCGGTATGTCCTGTGCCCCCTCGTGGCCCTTGGTCCTGGACTAAATCTGCTGCTGCTTGCGACATCCCTGGCGAGGGTTGCAAGGAGGGTTTAGAATCCATTGCGCGCAGGGCCCGAATGGCTTCATCAACGGCGCTGATGCCTTCTTGGGTGCGGATGGGGGTTTCTCCCGGTTGTTTAAACAGTCTGCCGTCGTAATAGTTTTTCAAGGTTTCGAGTTTGTCGGCATATTCCCCAGGATTGGCCCGCGCTTGATTCATTTCCCGAATAATCTGTGCTTCTAATTGAGATAAATAGGGCATGGAGTCTTGTTGGGTGAGGATGAGAGGATGAGGAGGACTGGATTCCCCCAGCGGTCTGTGTTCTATATTGGGGTTCTGCAACCGAGGTGAAATTCCCATTGTTTCAAGGGATAAAATCGGCTGCAAGGGAAGACTAATACTGATTATTCCCAGGCCCAAAATCAACCACCCTGTTCTCGGATGCTGGAACTTGTTCAATGTAGCTTTTATTTTTTTCATGGCAGTTTATTTTGTATAGCTTGATTGGGTTGTTTTTTAAGGATAGCACTGCCTCTAAGCGGGTTATTCCATCTCAGGCGATCGCACCCGTCTCTATTTGCGCTACAGTTTTGCGCTACAGTGAGGATGCAACTCTGTGCGAGCCTGCCAATTGTGTTTGATAAAAATAGCCGATGGATTACCCAACTGCCTACAATTTTTTAATGGATCAGGGAACTGCCCTAAGTTCTCAGCGCAACCCTGATGATTTACTCCGCCGTCTCCAACAGGGAAAACCACCGATTCCCGGTCAGGTTACGGCTATTTTATTAGCACTGAAGGTGGTTTTTGAGGGATTAAAAGATGCTAAAAATTTAGACCGAAACTTGGTCTGGGCATTGTATTTGTTAACGGTTGAAAGTCAGCAGCTTTTTGAAAGTGGCTGGAAGTCAGGCGTAGACTGGCCGCCTCTGTTAAAGGAGGATTTACATAGAATTGCGATCGCGGTCCAAAGCATCTATTCCGGCATTTGGCAAGGGGGGTGAGGCAAGTCTGAAATCATCCAATATAGAGCCTATTTCCATGAATTGAAACAGGCTCTATAAAAATTTTATATTCAATTGAATTCACTGAAAAGCTTTTGCTAAAACCCTGAAAATTTACAATTCTCATCCCAACGGGCGGTTAAAGTCAGTAAAGATGCACCCATTTCTACCTGTAAAAATGTACTTAAAGTGAGGGCTAATCACTAACATTAAACCAGAGGTTCGAGTTTAATAGGTTGGTTCATCCCAAATCAGTTCGCCATTTTTGTACACTTCTAAATATGGACCGACCATGTAATTGTACTCATTGCCGTAGTCATCGTAGGTCGTCGCCATATAATATCCACTGTCGGTGAATGTGACTCCATAGACGTTAATCAAATCCCCATTAGAACGGTTGATACCCTGATAAAAATAATCCCCATCTCCATCCTCACAAATGAAGACATTATAGGTGTCGGTTCTGAATTGTTCTCTCATGGTAGCTCGTGAGCATCCGCTTTGCGCGATCAGCAATTCTCCGGACTGGGCGAAACTAGAATCCTCGGCGAGATTCGAGGAAGGCGCAACAGCTAACAGGGGCAATCCGGGCATCAATAATGCCAAGGTTGTACCCACTACAGCGGAAAACTTGCAGCCTTTAAGCCAAAATTTTGAACTCATTTTGTCTCTCTTATGATTGAGTTGTACTTGTTTAGTCGTAACATTTATTTCCCAGTAATGTCAAGAGTATTTTTTCTAGGTATTTATGAAGTTTTGATGACAGGGCGGGGGGAATTTTTCCGGTATTTTAAGAGTAGGTATTTATCTCTGTACAGTAAAAATAGCTGGCGGTATAAATTCTTACCGTTTTTTTTGTTTCTAAAATTTACAGGAATATTTTCAGGAAAAACATTGTTTTTCTTGCTCTAGTTTAGGGGGAATTCCACAAAGGACTGGGCAGATCAGTTTTTTTTGATTAAACTCTGTGTCGATTCAAACAGAGGAAAACTCCCGTAATTTTTAGCATGATTTTCTCATTCTCCTGGGACGATCGCCACTTTGATTACTTGGCGATCGCGCATATCCTGGAAGGTTCTTTCTAAATCTTTGAGGGACCGGCGATCGCTGAGTAACAATTCCAAGGGAATCTGTCTATTGGCAATGGTAGAAAGTGCTTCTCGGACATGGTAAGGAGTGTTATGAAATACGCCTTTTAAGGTCAATTCGCTGTAATGTAATCGTTCAGTATTTACCGTGATTGTCGTATCTTTTGGACAACCACCGAATAGGTTAATAATAGCACCCGGACGACCACAGGCGATCGCGGTTTCCCAGACTTCCGGTACCCCTGTCGCTTCAATCACGACATCTGCACCCCATCCATCGGTGAGCGATCGCACTACCTCGGGAATAGTTTGCTCTAATTGATGATAATTAAAGGTCTGAAATGCTCCCAGTTTTCTGCCAATTTCTAAACGATTGTCATTACCGCCAAATAACAAAACTTGAGCGCAACGGGTGGCTAGAACTGCTACAAACATTAATCCAATTGCTCCATCTCCAATCACAACAACTCGGTCTTTGGGCTGAATCAGCGAACGGTCAATTCCATGTAAAACACAGGCCAAAGGTTCGGTTAAAGATGCCAAGTCATCGGGGACATCAGGAGGAATTGCCAATAAATTAGCTTGAACAATTGGAGAAGGAATTCTCAAGTATTCTGCAAAGGTTCCGTTATTCCAAGTAATGTTAGGACAGAGGGAATAGGCGTGGCGATCGCAGAAAAAACAATGGAAGCAAGGGGCGGAATTATTGGCAACCACGCGATCGCCCAATTGCCATCCCTGAACCCCCTCCCCAATTGCCACAATTTCCCCTGCTGCCTCATGTCCAAATAAAGTAGGAAGTTGCAACATTTTGGCATGACCCCCACGCCGCCATACCTTCAAATCCGTACCGCAAGTCGTGGCAGTTTTCACTCGAATCACGACTTCCCCCAAATCCGGTGTCGGATCCGGTACAATCTCTAAACGTAAGTCTTCTTTTCCGTACAGTAATGCCGCTAACACGGGTCCCTATTCCTAAATGGTTTCCCCTTATTTTATCAGTCCGGCTGTCTCTTCCGAGAATTTTCCCTCGGATTGCCGGTGAAGCGTTCCTGTTGAGGCGATCGTCATAACCATCCCACACAACCGCCTCTCCCTGATGCAGTCTCTTGTACCCTCTAAACCCCTATAACAAAATTTTCTGTATCCCCTGACTCAAAACCCCCTTAACCCAGTCATCCCAATGAAATTAATTTACCCTGTTTTATTCAGTCTCATTGCGGTATTCACGGACGTTTATTTATCTCTCGCGCAAGAAATTTCCCCCGCTGTGGATGGGACTGGCACTCAAGTTAACTGGAATGGAAATCAATATAATATTCAGGGCGGGACCCTCTCTAAAGATGGCGTTAATCTGTTTCATAGCTTTGATAAATTTGGTTTAAGTCCGGGAGAAATTGCCAATTTTCAATCAAACCCTCATCTTCAAAATATTCTCGGACGAGTTACGGGAGGAACCGCTTCAGTTATCAATGGATTAATCCAAATCTCGGGAGGAGATGCTAATCTATTTTTGATGAATCCCGCTGGCATACTGTTCGGACAAAATGCTCGATTAAATGTATCGGGAGATTTTTTTGCGACTACAGCAACGGGGATTGGATTTGATAGTAATACTTGGTTTAGTGCAACGGGTTATCAAAATTGGCAGGAGTTAGTCGGAACCCCGGTACAGTTTGCTTTTGACTCATGGAAACCGGGAAGCATTGCCAATTTTGGCCGAATGGAATTGCAACCGGGTCACGCACTGGTTTTAATGGGAGGAACTGTTTTCAATGCCGGTACTCTTTCTAGTCCTGGAGGAAATATTACCCTTGCTGCTATCCCGGGACAACATCGGGTTCGCATCTCTCAAAGCGGACATTTGCTAAGTTTAGAGGTGAAGATGGGAACAGAGGGAGTTCTAACGGCAGAGGGATTCGCTTCACTCCCCAATCCCCTCTCACTTTCAGAATTACTAACCGGGGGAAACCTAGAAAATGCTACTGGGGTAGAAGTCAATGCGGATGGAACGATCGCCCTCACAGGTTCAGGAATCAGTCTGGACGCTCAAATCCCTGTCCTGAGCCCCGTCGAAGGGGGGGATGCGATCGCCTCGGGAAACCTCGATGTCAGCGATCGCACTCCTGATCAGTCGGCATTGCCAAGCATCACCATTGTAGGCGATCGCGTTGCTGTCATGGATGCGGCGATCGATGCCTCCGGAATTGATGGCGGTGGCACAATCCGCATTGGCGGTGACTTTCAAGGCAATGGCACAATTCCCAACGCCAGTCGCACCTTTGTCAGTGCAAACACCATCATTCATGCCGATGGACTCTCTATCTCTGATTCACCAGGAATCACCAATTCCCCTTCTACAGCAGATGGAGGACGAGTGATTATCTGGTCCGATCAAACCACGCGCTTCTATGGACAAGTCACTGCCAGAGGGGGTTCTCATCCTGCTAACCTCCCCCAAAATGGCGGGTTTGTAGAAATATCGGGACGGGAATTTTTAGACTTTCAAGGGACAGTCAATACCCTTGCACCTTATGGTACTTCGGGAATTCTCTTACTTGATCCGACGAATATAGAAGTGGTCAGCAGTACAGAGAATACAGCTAATTTGTCTGACGTTGATGCCTTTGCGGACCCGGATTTGGGCGAACCCACGGCGATCGCCGTAGACTTGATTAATAATGCGACAACAAATGTCATCCTGCAAGCAACTGAGGACATTACCCTAAGTACCCCAGTCGCCATTCAAACCCCTGGGGTCGGATTGACTGCGGAAGCGGGAAATTGGATTGCTGTCTATGGTAATATTCAGACGAATCAGGGAGACATTACCCTCACGGCAAATCAATCGGGAAATGGGGGACTGTTCATTGATAGCAATGCGATTCTCTCTTCCGGTGGTGGCAATATCACGTTAACGTCAAATCCTGGAAATAATGGGATTCAAACGGGTGAGATTCTCTCTAATGGCGGAAATGTCTCCCTCACCTCTTCTGGAGATATTGAAGTCGTTGCGATTGATGCCTCGGGAGGCAGTAACGGGAGAGGTGGCAGGATAGAAATCAATGCGGGGGGACTTTTTCGCGCTACAGGAACTTTGAGCGATCGCCTGGATAGTCCCACGAGTCTTTATACTGCTGATGCCAATGGCAACGAGGCGATCGTGATTCGGCATGGCGGGGATAGCGAAACTCCCTTTATTGTCGGCGATGCCAGAACCAATGGGACTGTAGGCGGCATTTTTACTGGAACCGAACAAATCAACGGCATTCTCTTATCCAGCGATCGCACTCAAGGCAACATTGCAATTCTCTCCAATGTCGCACCCCCGCCATCCACACCATCCTCACCTATCCAACCCCCACCGCCAACAGGAGGAACTCAACCTCC
>NZ_JAFLQW010000504.1 GCF_017313335.1 Phormidium pseudopriestleyi FRX01
GCGGGCTTCGTTTGTATAGCTCCACCCTTCAGGGTGCGAGTTTGTGCTTGGTGCAGTTAGCCGAATTAGAATACCTCTCTCTCCCCAGGCGACAAATCTGGTAAAGTAAATTGACCCTAATACAAAGCAACGAACAGATGAACATTCGGATTGGCAACGGTTATGACATCCACCAACTTGTGAGCGATCGCCCGTTAATTCTAGGCGGCGTCACCATTCCCCATGAATTGGGATTACTCGGTCATAGCGATGCCGATGTCCTGACTCATGCGATAATGGATGCCATGCTCGGAGCCTTAAGCTTAGGAGATATCGGACTGTACTTTCCCCCCAGTGACCCCCAATGGGCGGGGGCAGATAGTTTAAAATTGTTAGCGCAAGTGAATCAACTGATTCGAGAACGGGGATGGGAAGTAGGAAATATTGATTCCGTCGTTGTCGCCGAACGGCCCAAATTGAAACCCCATATTTCCGCCATGCGCGATCGCCTTGCTCAAGTCTTGAATATCGAAGGCGATCGCATCGGAATTAAAGCCACCACCAATGAAAACCTAGGCCCCGTCGGACGAGAAGAAGGCATCGCCGCCTATGCCGTCACCTTATTAGTCACTCAACCCTAAACCAATCGCTACAATAAACAATAAACCCAAATTCCTAAAATACCTCGGAGGAGAGCGTCGCAATTATGATTAAAAAATATTGGCAACAGGGAGTGGCGATCGCCCTCACCGTTCTAATGGGGATCTCTTTATCCTCCTGCAATCTAGCCCAATTTAGAACCTCTGCTGCCCAAACCCCCTTAGTATTGAGTATTCTCAGCGACCCCAAAACCTTTAACTACGCCCTGAGTGAAGAATCGCCCAATATTTTTGGCTATACTTACGAAGGGTTAGTCAATGAAAATCCCATCACCGGAGAAGTCGAACCTACCCTCGCCGAATCCTGGGAAATTTCCAAAAATGGATTACAAATCATCTTTACTTTAAAAGAAAATTTGCGATGGTCAGATGGTCAACCTTTAACCGTAGATGATGTTGTTTTTACCTATAACGATATTTACTTTAATGATAAAATCCCCAGCAGTACCGCTGATGTACTACGGATTGGGGAAAGTCGCGCCTTTCCCACCGTCCGAAAACTCGACGATCGCCGGGTAGAATTTACCGTAGTCGAACCCTTTGCCCCCTTCCTGAGAGCCGCCGGATTAGCCATTTTGCCCGCCCATGCGCTGCAAGAATCCGTGGACACCTTAGATCGCGAAGGAAATCCCGTCTTTCTATCCACCTGGGGCATTAATACTCCCCCGCAAGAAATTATTGTCAATGGTCCTTATAAACTCGCCAGTTACCGCCCCAGCGAACGAGTTTTCTTTGAAAAAAACCCCTATTACTGGCGCAATCCTCAGCCTTATATTGAGCGAATTTCTTGGGAAGTTGTTGAATCTCAAGATACCGGAGTCGTCCAATTTTTATCGGGAATTTTGGATAGTATTTCCGTCAGGCCGGAAGATTTTTCCTTACTGAAAAAACAAGAAGAACGAAATAATTTTACAATTTTGTATGAATTGGAACCGGCGCCGGGGATAACCTTTATGACCTTTAACTTGAACAAAGGTCGCTTTGAAGATAGCAATCGTCCCGTGGTGGACCCGATTAAGTCGCGCTGGTTTAATTCCGTGAAATTCCGACAGGCGATCGCCTATGCAACGGACCGGCAAACCATGATTGAGAATACATTCCAAGGTCTCGGAAGACCCATCAACTCTCATGTTTCCGTCCAAAGTCCTTACTATCTTTCCCCAGAAGACGGCTTAAAAGTTTACGATTTCAATGCAGAAAAAGCCCGCGAACTTCTGGCAGAAGAGGGATTTACCTATAATAATCAAGGCCAACTCTTGGATTCTGAAGGGAACCGGGTACGTTTTACCTTAATTACCAATGCCGGGAATAAAATTCGCGAAGCAATGGGTGCTCAAATCAAGCAAAACTTGAGCCAAATTGGAATCCAAGTCGATTTCCAACCCCTCGCTTGGAACGCCGTGATTACCAAATTATCCGATTCTCTGGATTGGGAAGCCCTAATTATTGGATTTGGTGGCGGAACCGAACCCCATTGGTCCTCTAATTTATGGTTACCGGACGGGCGACTGCATATGTTCAATCAACCTCGCCAAGTGGGACAAACGCCGTTAGTCGGGCGAGAAATTGCGGATTGGGAACGACGCCTGGGCAATCTTTATATTCAAGCCTCCCAGGAAATTGATGAAGCCAAACGCAAAGAACTCTATGTCGAAACTCAACGGATTACCCAAGAATATTTACCCGTGATTCAGTTAGTCAATCAACTCTCCATGACCGCAGTTCGGAATCGGGTGCAAGGGGTGGAATATTCTAGCCTAGGAGGAGCATTTTGGAATATTTATGAATTGCAACTAGAGGAATAATTGTCTGGTAAAATGGCAGTTCTTAGGGCAATAACCCTCCATTCAATCGCATCGCACGATTAACATCCACCCATGAATCCCGAAACGCTCCAGTCTCTATTAGAAGCCGTTGCAGCCGGTCAAGTGAGTCCATCAACTGCTGTAGAAGAGTTAAAATATCTCGGATTTGAGCCAGTGGGGGATTTTGCCCGAATCGATCGCCATCGGGCGTTGCGAACCGGCTTTCCAGAAACCATCTGGGGTCCGGGGAAAACCCCGGAACAAATCGCCGATATTATACTTTCCCTGCGGGAGCATCATCCGGTGGTGATGGCAACCCGAATTACGCCCGAGGTATTTGCAGAGGTTGAGGAGCGGGTACATGGGTTGTATTATTATCCCACGGCTCGGATTTGTTCAACGGCGATCGCCCCCTCAATCCCCAAATATCCCGGCAAAATCGGCATCCTTTGCGCGGGGACAGCGGACCTCCCAGTCGCAGAGGAAGCGGCGATCGTGGCTGAACTCTCGGGGTTTGAAGTCAACAGGTATTGGGATGTCGGAGTCGCCGGAATTCATCGCTTACTCGCCAGTTGGCGGGCGATCGCCGAGGCGGATGTCCTGATTGTCGTCGCTGGCATGGAAGGCGCATTACCCAGCGTCGTCGCCGGTTTAGCCAATGCACCGACGATCGCCGTTCCCACCAGCATAGGTTATGGAGCCAGTTTCAATGGATTAGCGCCGTTATTAACCATGCTCAATTCTTGTGCTGCTGGAGTCGGAGTGGTTAATATTGATAATGGCTATGGTGCAGCCATTTTAGCGGGACAAATCCTGCGAACCGCGCAACGATTACTGGAAAAACCCACTCCTTGAACTGGGGACCAGAAACTAGCCCTGTCAAGTATTGGTAGGGGCGCAATGCGCAGGCCCTGAATTGGGCCTGCGCATTGCGCCCCTACAAGAAACAACATTTTGTCATTAAATTTACCACCCATCTGAATCATCATACTAAATCCGGTACTAATAGCTCTACAAAAACCCCTCCCTTGAGGCTGCGGGTTTTTCTAAAGATTAGCAATTTGTTGAGCGAACCATTGAGCCGCTGTGCCATTGGTTTCCTGCGTTAAGCGTTCTAGGGTTTGGGATAATAAGGCGATCGGTAATCCCTCAAGGGCTAAAGAATAGTTCACTTGTTCATACTTGCCATTCTCCTGTAAGCAAAAGGCAATAACCCGGTTTCCTTGAATATCGATCGCCCAATATTCGGGAATTTTTAAAGCCGCATAAAGCTGTTTTTTTTCATCCAAATCCGTTGCCAACGTGGTATCAGAAACTTCCCCGACTAAATCGGGAACCCGCCAGATATCCAAATTAATTCGACGTCGTTCTCCGGCTTGCCATTGAGGAGAACCGGCACCAATATAGACCAGGCGATCGGGTGCGGCCCCTTGCTGTTGCGGTTTTTCCAAAACACAGCCCCCTAAATCATCCCAAATTTGCCCTCGCTGAGAAAACCAGAGGAAAAATAGCATGGCAAACAGGTTATTGACTCTGGCATGATCAATCCCTTCATTCCCCATATCAATCCACAAATATCCTTGATGATAAAAAGCTCGCCCGCCCTCGAAATGTTCAGCGTCACAATAGGCTAAATACTCCTCCCAGGTGGCGGGTTGCCACTTGGGAAGGTCTGGGTTTAAACGGGATGAACTTATAGTGGTAGGATTCATGTATATCTGAGAGTTACTCCCTACTTTCTCTTAATTTTACTGCTATAAAAATAGCCCGCAAGGGCGGGCGAGGGTTCGAGTAGTGCCACACCAGAACCGAGAGATTATCTTAGGCCCACTGAGTCACTGGCAATGGGCCGGACTGTAAAATCTCTTCATACATCACTTCTAACTGGGAAATATTGCGACTGAGAGTATAGCGATCGAGAACGCGCTGACGGGCTTTGCGGCCCAGCAAGGTGGTAAACTCCGGCTGATCCTTAAACAGGGGGAGGAGCGTTTTGAGCTGAGTGGTCACTCCTTGGGCGGACAACACCACCCCGGCACCCTCGGCGAGCACTTCTCCGTCCGCACCCACATCGGTGGCAATACAAGCTAAACCACAAGCCATCGCCTCTAACAGGGACAGGGAAAGTCCTTCCACCAGGGAGGGTAAAATAAACACATCCGCCCCTCGCAAAATTTCAATGCGGCGCTGTTCATCCGCCACATATCCCAACCAGATGACATTGTGTTCTGCGCCTGCATACCCCTGCAACGAGGGAGCCAGGGGACCATCCCCAACGATCGCCAACTTGCAACGCGGACCGAGGTCAGCTTGCTTCCACGCCTTGAGCAGGGCCTCCACATTTTTTTCCATCGCGATCCGACCCTGGTAGACAAATAGGCGATCGGCGTTCAGTTCCTGCTTAAACTGAGAATATCCTGGGGAATACTTCTGGACATCCACCCCATTGGGAATCACCGCCACTTGCTGGCTGGGGACTCCCAGTTTGCCCAGTAACTCTCGCTGAAGCTGGGAAAACACGATGGTTTTATCGTAGTTCGGCAGAAACGGGGCGTACAGTTGATAGGTTAGATGTTGCAGATGCTGCCGTCCCGATCGCAGGGATCGATGGTGAGCAAATGGCGGGTGAAATGTTGCAACCAAGGGCAAATTTAACTCTTCACAAATCTCCGGCAGGACAAAATCCAGGGGGGACAGGGTAAGGGAGGCATGAACCAAATCCGGTCTGAGGTCCCGTAATGCCTGAGTCAACACTTTCCGCGATTTTGGCGTGGGAATGGTGTAAATGGTGGACTTATAAAGACAAGGTAACGAGACTTCGCAGGCGGCAACCGGCCAGCCATTCCCCGATTTGAGGGCCAAATCCGACTCCAATTGATGCAGGTTTTGCGCTTCTTCTACCGCTTCTTGTTGAGCGAAATGGAAAAAACTAACCTGATGTCCTCGGTCTAAAAGAGCATTCGTGACTTCACGAGAGTAAGTAACATTGCCACAGAAAGGGGTTTTCTTTCCAAGCCAAGCGATATGCATTTGGGTCTGGGGATGATTAACGATTAGTGTTAAAGTTAGCAGCTAATGGTGAGAAAGCCGATCGCCCGAGGGGAATGAACCCACTACTCTCCCCAACCTTTAGCCCGTCGCTAACTGCTTTACTCTGGTTGTTGGCTGGAGGCATGGGTTTCTGTTTCGGAAATATACCAGCTATAGACGCCTCCGGCTATGGCGATCGCCCCCAAACTTAACAGCACTACTTGTAACCCAAACATGGATTCCGCAACTCCCGCCAGGGCCAAGGGGAGGGTTAGAGCAATATTAATCGCATTATTCTGCAAGCCAAACACCTTACCCCGCATTTCTTCTGGGGTTTCTGCTTGAATGGTAGTTTGCATCGGCACTCCCACGAAGGAGGCAAATACCCCCAATACGGTAATCAACCCTAATGCCGCCCAAAGTTGGCCTCCGAAGAGAGAAAGGCTACCCAAAGACAGGGCCATGCCAATTGAACCAAACAAACTCAGCCGCCGATGGGAAATATGCTGTCCAAAATGGCCGAGAAGGGCGGCACCGGCCCCCATTCCCGCCCCTGCTGCGGCGAGTAAGAACCCAAACTGGTCGGTGCGAAGGGTAGGAATCACTTCCGCTAGGCGGACCGCTAACACGGCTAGGGCTGCAAAGATGGAAAATAAGATAACGAGCTGAATCAGAGCACTTTTGATCCGCTGATGATTGCTCAGATAGTTCCACCCATCGCGGATATCTTCAAAAATATGGGGATATTCGGTGTCCGGGGGATCGGGTTTTTCTCCCGTTTTCATCATCAATAACAGCACCCCAGCGATGCAGTAACTGCCACCCACGACCAGTTCTTTGCCGATGCCGACCCCATCACCGATATGAGCAAAGGTGCGATCGGCGATCGCCAACAGGGGCTCTCCCACTGCAAATCCTACAATCACCGAGGCCATCATGGTGGTGGTGTAGAGGGAATTGGCCGGGAGTAACAACCGTCGTTCTAAAATCAGGGGAATGACTGCTTGTTCTGCTGGAGCAAAAAATTGGGTGAGGGTGGAGACAACGAAAGTCACCATCAGCATTAAAGCGAATCCCAAGGGTAACGTTCCCAAATGGAATCCTTCGGATAAAAACAACAGCAACGGCAGGGATAAAACGAAGATTCCCCGCACTAAATTTGTGGATACCAATATCCCTTTTTTGGACCAGCGATCGGTTAAAGCACCGGCGAGGGAGCCTAAGAGAACTGCGGGAATCGTAAAGGCGACCATAATCGCAGAAACCCAACCGCTAATGCTTTGGCCCTCGGCTTGAAAGCGGCTGGCAACGAGTCCAATCATCAGGACTAAATAGACTTTATCCGCCAACTGAGAGAAGACCTGACCGCTCCACAGGACTAAAAAGTTGCGGTTTTTTAAGACCGGCATAAACCCCCGTTCTGGTTCGGGTGGTGCGGGGGGTTGAACATTTTGTTCCATTGGGCCAGAACCATTTTTAATCAGATTATGTTCCAATGCGGGCGGTTGTGATGTCCCATCGGGACGAGGTTGGGCTGGGGAGTTAGGCGATCGCCCATTGCTATGACCCGGTGAGCGGCTGTTGCGGTCAATTTCCTCTAGTTTTTCAGCCTGAACCGGACGGCGATAGGTCGTTTGATGATGACTTCCTCCCCGTTGGCTGTTATTTTTTTGAGGAGAATTTGATGGATTCCAGTGGGGAACCTGTGTTTCTAAATTTGAATCAGATAAGGGCATTATGGTTAAGGTTAAAATCGGCTATTTTGAAGGATTAATTTCAGGGACAAATGTTTATCAGTTCAGGAATTAACAGGAAAGTTAAAAACTCGCCCTTGATGCATGGATATAAGTATCCATTAAAGTAGCAGAGCGGATCGATTGACCGTAATGATACTGAGCATAATGCCGTAACAGATGTTCAATCGAGACCCACACTTGATCAAGCGATGGCCGCTCACCCATCATGCCTTGGATCTGTAAATTTAGGTGGGTTTCTTCAGGGAGTTCGGCGGAGGTCAGTTGTTGGAGAATTGCTAACTCGACGGCATTTAATTGGCGATCGACTTTTCGGGGGAGAGTCTGGGCCTGAACTGAGGGAAATGAGTGATGACTGGGGGCTGAGTTCGGCATAGAACCGGAATTTGAGGGACGATTTTCGTGGGCTAAACTCACGGTTCCCCCGGCACTGACACTAAAGCCAACTCGCCAGTTTAAAGACTGAAAATCTGGAGTGAGAGGGCGTTGAGTCAGGCAACAGGCATGAACTTGGGGAGCAATTCCCCCTAAAGCCAGTAAGTGATAAATGCCCTGGGTGAGTAAGGGAAGAACTTGAGTGGTACTGGGCCGATCGCCTTCTATCCTGAACCCCTCAATTCGACTTAAATGTTCACTCAGTAAACTAAATAATTCTTCTTGGGGTTGGCCACTGAGGGCTTGGCAGAGTGCTAATTCCGCCAAATATTGTCCAGCGGTCAGTTTGCCCAAATCTTTGCTTAATCCGGGATAGGATTCGAGGGTTTCAGCTTGGGTGATGCGATCGAGCGATCGCCCCTGATTAATCACCAACTCGTTCACCACAAACAATCCCGCTCGTCCCCCTAACTTAGAGTTGGGTTTGCGAACTCCCGGTGCCACTGCTCGAATCAAACCACATTCCTGGGTCAAAATCGTTAAAATCCGGTCAGATTCACCCAGGGGAATACTTTTGAGATTGATACCTGTGGCTTTGTACGTTCGACTCATTTATCGGTCCTCGTTTGACTCGGCATCCCCTGGAGAGGTTAAACCCAAAAAATGAGGACCCCAAGAAGTCCCTAAGCGGGTTGCACCAGCAATAATTAAATCAATCGCTTGCTCTACGGTACGGATTCCTCCCGATGCCTTAACTCCCACCTGTCCTCGACCAATTTTTTTGAGCAGTTCCACATCAGCAACCGTGGCTCCACCGGCAAATCCCGTACAGGTTTTTAAATAGGCAACCCCGGCATCCATGCAAATCTCTGCCACCACTCGCTTTTCTTGATCAGTCAGCAAGTTCGTTTCCAGAATCGCTTTCACGGGGCGATCGGTCTTGTCACAAATCGCTGCAATCTCATCGTGGACATCGTTATTTTTACCCGCTTTGAGCCAGCCAATATTAATCACCACATCCAGTTCCGTAGCTCCATTGTCTACGGCTTCTTGGGCTTCATACAGCTTCGTCGCTGAGGTGCTGCCTCCAGTGGGAAAGCCAATCACAGTGCAAACTTTGGGACTCTTGCCGTGAAGGTAGTTGGTGGCTTGGCGAACGTAAGCGGGATACACGCAAACCGAGGCAAATTTGAATCGGTCTGCTTCTTCACACCACTGTTCTACCTGTTTTGGGGTAGCAGCGGGATTCAGTAGGGAATGATCGATAAGCGGAGCAATATCAATATCTCCCTGATTGGCAGCCATTACGGTTTCTCCCTGCTATGTCTGTAACTATTTTGAACTGTACCACGTCTAAAGCCGGGGGATTCCTGCCTACCTCAAAGGGCGACAGCGGGACATTCAAGTATCCCTCTAGACCATCAAAACAACTATCCCTAAAAGAAAAGAGATGATGCAATTTGGCTTACTTCTTTA